>JAYZWP010000086.1:0-3407 GCA_036142245.1 Pseudomonadota bacterium
GTACCGACGAAAAGGTCGTTCTCGAGGGTGGCGCTCGCCGTCCACAGATCGGCGGCGTGATTCGTCTCATTGGGCCGGCAGGACTCGGCAAGCACCGGCGCGGCGGCGGTCAGAAGTGCAATTCCGAACAGGGTGCGGTGAAGCGCGGTCAAGCTGGTCTGGCCTCCTGGTGGAGAATGTCGCAAAGTGCGGCCGGCGCCGCGTACTGGGGGAAATGGCCGGTGTCCAGTTCATGAACCGGCCGGCAGGGTTGCGCCTCGATCATCGCCTCCTGTAACTGCGGCGTGAGGGCCCGATCCCGCAGACATTTGATATAGGTTCGCGGAATAGTTCCCCAGTTCCCGGAGGTCAGGTGAACCGGGGTGGCGATCGGAGCGACGGGCTGCGGGACGAGTCGCGCTATCGCGCGCTGCGCGACGGGTTCCGGACAGTCGTGATAGAACATCGGGATCACGCCGTCGGGTTTCAGGGTCATGTAGCTGCGGTCTTCGGAAAGGACCCGGTTCCGCGCGAGCAGTGAGTCGCTGTCGTCGCGGTTGGTCTCCATCAGACTCGCGCCGTCACGCGGCAGTATGGCGGTGAGATAGACGAGGCGCGCGATCCGCTGGGGAACCTGCTCGGCCACCTGGGAAATCACCACGCCACCCATGCTGTGACCCACCAGTAGGACGTTTTCCGATTGCTCGAGGATCAGACCGGCGACTGCATCGCAGTAGCGCGCCAGTGAAACCTCGGACGGCGGTGGGCCAAGCTTTGCGTGCCCGGGCAGATCGGGCGCCAGCGCCTTGTGGCCACGTGCCTCGAGGCGTGGGACCACTTCTTCCCAGCACCAGCCGCCGTGCCAGGCACCGTGAATCAAAACAAAAGTTGCCATGTTTCTCTGTTACCTTTATCGGGACGGGGATGGCACTATCCTCCGCAATTATGGAGAACCGCGGACCCATGTATCGCACGCTGCGCACGATTTTTGTGTCGGGACTCGTGGTGGTGTTGCCCGCGGCATTGACCGCCTACCTGATCTTCTGGCTCGTAATCACGGCGGACACGGTCATGCAGCGCGCGCTGTCGCCGCTGCTTGGCAGCGCAGAGCCCTGGCCAGGGCTCGGGATTGTTCTCGCCATCGGGATTATTCTGCTGGTCGGAATGCTCATGCAGGTGTGGGGGTTCCGGTCGCTTCTGAGTTACGGGCAAACACTCCTGGAGCGGCTTCCGTTCATCAATGCGGTGTATGGACCCTTGCGGGACCTGGTTGACCTGTTCAATCCTGACCACGGTTCCGCGAGGGGTTCCCCGGTTGCCTTGAGGCTCGGTGATTACGGCGAGGTGGTCGGGTTTGTCACTTCCGACGATCCGCCGTTCCCGGCGCAGGGGGAGGGCGCCGACGTGGTCGCCGTGTATCTGCCGATGAGTTATCAGCTGGGCGGTTATACGCTCTACGTCTCGAGTGAACGGATAAGAAGACTGGAGATGAGCGCCGATGAAGCAATGAAGCTGACGTTGACGGCAGGGGTCACCAGAAAGTCCGGTGCAGAAAACCGCGGCGGTGGTGTGAGACATTGAATCAAAGAAACGCGGCCAGGTGCCGACCGGGCCCAAAATAGGGCACGCCGAGGACTTGAAGAAATAGAGGGAGAGGAGTCATGAAGGAATCGCAGACGGCCGCGACGCACCCTTTTACGGGTGATGAATTCTTGGAATCGTTACGGGACGACCGGGAAGTCTGGATCTACGGCGAACGGGTAAAGGACGTCACCAGCCATCCGGCGTTTCGCAACCCTGCCCGCATGATTGCGCGGCTCTACGACGCTCTGCACGACCCGGCTACCCGGGACCAGCTCACTGTCCCGACCGATACCGGCAACGGCGGGTTCACGCACCCGTTTTTCAAGGTGCCGCGCAGCCGCGAGGAGCTGATCCAGTCCCAGACCGCTATTGCTGAATGGGCGCGTATCACTTACGGCTGGATGGGGCGCTCGCCTACCGGGTGATCGCCACCATGGCCTACCCGCGCATCAAGGAGTTGATCGAGAACGCCGTCGCCAGCGGGCTCATCTATCTCAACTCGCACGCCGTCGATTTCAAGGTGCCGGAATTGCGCGGCTATATCGACAAGTACATCCGCGGCTCCTACGGCAACGACGCCGAAAGCCGGGTGAAAACCATGCGGCTGCTATGGGACGCCGTCGGCACCGAGTTCGGCGGGCGCCAAGAGCTGTACGAGCGCAACTACGCCGGTAACCACGAGAACATCCGTCTGGAGAACCTCTGGATCGCCCAGCGGCGGGGGCTGGACCGGGAACTGATGGCGTTCGCCGCCCGCTGCATGGACGAGTATGACCTCGACGGCTGGACCGCGGACGATCTGATCAATCCGACGGATATCAACCTGTTCATGGGCCGCACGGGCGACCATTAAGGCGCGATCAGGGGACAGCACCAACACCATCTCAGGGAGGGCAGGACAGACATGGGGATACGCACCGGGGCGGAGTACATTGCAGGATTGCGCGACGGCCGCGCGCTCTACATCGGCGGCGAACGGGTGGCGGATGTCACCACCTACGGGCCGCTACAGGGGATCCTCGGCAGCCTGGCGGCGCACTTCGATGCTTTCCACGATCCCGAACTGCAGCCGAAATACACCTTTCCGTCACCGCAGGACGGGCAGCCGGTCAGCAACTCCTTTCTCGACACGCTAACGGACGAACAGATGCGCCAGCGGGTGGAGGGGGAGACCCTGCGCAAGACGGCGACCTTCGGGCTGATGGGCCGCACCCCGGACTTCATGAACGCCTTCATGACCGACATCGCCCTGATTGCACCCCATGTGCTGGGCCACCGGGACAGGCAGTTTGCCGACAACGCCATCGCTTACTGGGAATACTGCCGGGACAACGACGTCTGCCTCACCCACACGCTGGCGGACCCGAAGCGCGACTACAGCAAGCCGGTGACCGAATCCGGCACCCTGCAGATGACCGGCCAGACCGACGCCGGTATCCGCGTCACCGGCGCGCGCATGCTCTCCACCCTGGCGCCGGTGAGCGACGAGATTTTCGTCGGCGCCTTTATGCCGCGCCAGCCGGGGGAGGAGAACCTGGCCCTCAGCTTCGCCGTCCCGGTTGCCACCGAAGGGCTCAAGTTCATCGCCCGGGAAAGCTATGCCACAGGGCGGGGCCTGTTCGACCGGCCCCTGACCGAGCGCTACGACGAAGGTGATGCGCTGGCAGTATTCGACGACGTGCTGGTGCCCTGGGAACGGGTGTTCGTTGCTGGCGATCTGCTGGCCCATAACACCATGATGCCGATGTACCCCGGCTATCTCGCCTTGCATGCCAACATAAGGGGGCGGGCGAAGCAGAAGTTCATGACTGGCCTGGCGAGCAAGATGTCCAACGTGGTGGGGC
>JAYZWP010000087.1:0-4451 GCA_036142245.1 Pseudomonadota bacterium
TCACCCCCTCCGGCAATGGTCGGGCACGACAGACGCTGGCCGAGGTGTTCGACATCGTGGACGCGGACTGGCGCGGCATCGGCACCATCCCGGCGTCCGGTTACCGGCTCTCCGCCGCCTACCGCCATCGCGATGCCCGCGCGCTGGTTTCACCGTCCGACACTGGCCGCCGCCGGCGCGGAGAGATGCCTCCCGGCTGCGGCTGCGCGAAGGTGGTGCTGGGGCAGATCTACCCGGATCAGTGCCCGCTGTACGGCAACCCCTGTACCCCGCGCCGCGCCATCGGCCCCTGCATGGTCTCCGACGAAGGGGCCTGCCGCATCTGGTGGAGCCAGACGCCGAAGCAGCAGGCGGAGCCGTCCCCCAACCCGCCGACTCCGGATGAACGCGCCCGCGCCGCGTCCTAGCACCCGGCTGCTGCTGCGCGGGCGGGTGCAGGGGGTCGGGCTGCGGCCCTTCATCGTCAAGCAGGCCCGGTCACTCGGCCTCGCCGGCTGGGTACGTAACCGCCGCGGCGGGGTGGAACTGCTGCTGCAGGGGGAAGCCGCCGCCATCGCCGCGCTGCGCCAGGCATTGACCCACGCGCCGCCCCGCGCCGCGCGGATCGAGGCGATCGAAGAGACGGTGCTGCTGAGCCGAACGGTTGACGGCTTCGCCGCGCTGCCGAGCGACGCAACGGACGGCGAACCGGGCGTGGTACCGCCGGACCTGGCCCTGTGCGACGCCTGCCGGGAGGAGCTGGAAGACCCCGCCGACCGGCGGGCCGGTTACCCGTTTATCAACTGCACCCAGTGCGGTCCGCGCTACACCCTGACCGAGGCACTGCCCTACGACCGCGCCGCCACCGGTATGAAGGACTTCCCCCTCTGCGACGCCTGCGCCGCCGAGTACACCGACCCGGCGGACCGCCGCTACCGGGCGGAGCCGCTCGCCTGCGCCGCCTGCGGACCGACCGTGACCTGGCAGACAGCGCACGGGCAGCCCGACCAGCAGGGAGAGGCCGCCATCGACGCCTGCCTCGCCGCGCTTGGCGACGGCGGCATCGTCGCCCTGCGCGGCGTCGGTGGCTACCACCTGCTGTGCGACGCCACCAACGCGAACAGCGTCGCGACGCTGCGAACCCGCAAGGGCCGGCCGCGCAAGCCGCTGGCGCTGCTGGTGCCACAGCAGGGCGAGGATGGACTCGACGCCCTGCGCCGCGTCGCCCGGCTCAGCGCAACCGAAGCGGATGCGCTGCGCGATCCGGCCCACCCCATCGTGCTGGTGAAGCGGCGCGATGAAGCGGCCCTGCCGCCAACCATCGCGCCCGGTTTGGACGAGATCGGCGTGATGCTGCCCTACAGCCCGCTGCACCAGCGCATCGCGGCGGGTTTCGGCAAACCGCTGGTGGCCACCTCCGCCAATCGCGGCGGTGAACCTCTGGTGACCGATCCGGCGGATGCACAAGCGCAGCTCGCCGGCATTGTCGACGGCTGGCTGCACCACGACCGCCCCATCCTGCGCCCGGCGGAGGACAGCGTGGTGCGCACCATCGCCGGCGCCCCCCGGGTGCTGCGGCTGGGACGCGGCTACGCGCCACTGGAAATGGAACTGCCCTTCGAACTGGCCCAGCCCACTCTGGCGCTGGGCGCCCAGGACAAGGTGACCCTGGCCCTCGGCTGGGGACGGCGGGCCATCATCTCACCCCACATCGGCGACAGCGGCACCGCGCGCGGCCGCGCGCTGCTGCGCCGCCTGGTGCGCGAGTTCCCGGCGCTGTTCGGCGTGCAGCCGCGGCGGCTGGTGCGCGACGCCCACCCCGGTTACGGCACCAGCCGGCTGGCACTGGCCCTAGGCGGTGAGCGGAATCTTCCGGTGGCGGCGGTGTGGCACCACCACGCCCACGCCAGCGCCGCCGCGCAGGACGGGGCGACCCCGGTTTTCACCTGGGACGGCGTCGGCCTCGGCACGGACGGCGACCTGTGGGGCGGAGAGCTGCTGCGGGGCGGCCCCGGCCGCTGGCTGCGCGCCGCCAGCTTCCGCCGCTTCGCCCTCGCCGGTGGGGAGCGGGCAGCCCGGCAGCCGTGGCGCAGCGCGGCGGCACTCTGCTGGAGCGCCGGCATCGAATGGCCGCTTGCCCCGGACCCGGCGGCGCGGTTGCGGCCCGCCTGGTCAGCCAACCTCAACTGCCACCACAGCAGCGCCGCGGGGCGGCTGTTCGACGCCGCCGCCGCGCTGGTGCTCGGCATTCACACGGCAAGCCACGAAGCGGAGGGGCCGATAGCGCTCGAAGCAGCGGCGGGCGACGCCGCCGGTGAGGCGGTACCGTTGCCGCTGGCGCCGGATGAAGCCGGGCTGCCGCGCAGCGACTGGGGGCCCCTGGTCGCGCACCTGCTGGACGGATCGCGAAGTCCGCCCCAACGAGCCGCCGACTTTCACGCCACCCTGGCGCGCTGCGCACTGGATCAGCTCGCCGCGGGAACGAACCGGCAGAACACCAACCGGGTGGCGCTCGGTGGCGGCGTGTTCCAGAACCGTCTGCTGACGGAGACGCTCTGCGCCGGGATGCAGACCGCGGGAATCAGGGTCATCCTGCCCGACACCCTGCCGCTCAACGACGGGGCGATCAGTTTCGGTCAGCTCGTCGAGGCGGCGGCGCGGGATGAGTTCGGAGACCCCGCCGGCACGGCGACCGGCACCCGATGAACGACGCGGTCACCCTCGCCCACGGCAATGGCGGCCGGCTCACCCGGGCCCTGGTGCGGGATATCTTCGCCGCCCACCTGCCGGGGCTCGACAGCGTGAATGACGCCGCGCGGTTGCCCCCGTCGGGCCGGCCGCTCGCCATCACCACCGACAGCTTCAGTGTCGCGCCGCTGGAATTTCCCGGCGGCGACATCGGCACGCTGGCCGTGTGCGGCACCGTCAACGATCTCGCGGTGGCAGGCGCGCGCCCGCGCTACCTCACCCTGGCCGCCATCATCGAGGAGGGGCTCGACCTCGATCTGCTGGCGCGCGTCGCCGCCAGCGTCGGCCAAACGGCGGCGCAATGCGGCGTGGCGGTGGTGACCGGCGATACCAAGGTGGTGGCGCGGGGCGAAGGGGGCGGGCTCTACCTCAACACCACCGGCGTCGGCGAGGTGCAGGTGGCGAGGGAACTGGGCTGCCACCACATCGCGCCGGGGGACCGGCTGCTGATCTCCGGGCCGGTGGGGGACCACGCCACCGCCGTGCTGCTGGCGCGGGAGGATTTCGGTCTGCACGGCGAAGTGGAGAGCGACTGCGCCAGCATTCTGCCGCTCGCGGAAGCGCTCTGGGATCTGCCCGGCCTGCGGCTGCTGCGCGACCCCACCCGCGGCGGCCTCGCCACCGTCTGCCACGAGATTATCGAGCAGACCGGGTTTCGCGTGGCGCTGGAGGAAGCCGCCATTCCAGTGCGCGCGGCGGTACGCAGCGCCTGCGAACTGCTGGGTTTCGACCCGCTTTACCTGGCCTGCGAGGGACGGCTGCTGGTGGCCTGCGCACCGGACGCGGCGGCGCCAGCGTTGCAGCGGCTGCGCCGCCTGCCGGAGGGACAGGCGGCCGCGATCATCGGCACCGTTGACGAGGGCCACGCCGAGCTGACCCTCGCCACCCCCATCGGCGGCGAACGGCTGCTCGATGAGCTGGAAGACGACCCCCTGCCGCGCATCTGCTGACCCCGGAATCTCCGGTGGGTGATGCGGAAACCCGCCGACCCGGTCCGATCAGGTGCCGATAATCTCGTTCAACCCGGCGATGGCGTGCTCCACCTCCTCGGGTGTCGCCCTGCCGACCCGCTTGCCAATGCGCTCGACCGACAGGGTGCGGATCTGGCTGATTTTCAGCCAGGAGCGTTTAGGCAAACCACGCGAGTGCAATTCCAGCGTGAGAGGGAAACCGGCCCGCTGCGGCTGACTGGTAAGCGCCATGGCGATAACCGTACCCGACCGTTCATTAAAGACATCGTGGCTCAGAATCAGGACTGGTCTCGCCCCCGCCTGTTCGCGCCCGCGCACGGGATTGAGGTTGGCCCAACGAATCTCGCCCCTCAGTATTCGGGCCACGCCGACAGCTCTTCCGCTAAACCTTCTTCCGCAAGTGCCTGCTCATGCGGCGGTTCGAGCTTCGCGCACTCCCGTGCCAGCCGCCCCTGCTCCATACGGTCGAGCTTCTCTTGAACCGCCGTCTGGATGGCGCGGCTGCGGCTCGGGAAACTGCTGCTGCGGACCAGGCGATCGAGCCGCTTCAGCGTCTCCTCGTCCAGTGTGATGGCGATCTTCGCGGTGGCCACGGCAATACCTCCGAAAGTATGAGCGTTAATCATACCAAGAACCAAGCATAGGCATCTGTTTAACCGTTGGGCGCGTAGACCGCTCCTGCGGTCGGTATCCGGCGCACATCGACTGTGGTTGCGCGAGATCCACAGGTGAACGCCAGGACTCCCGGCAACC
>JAYZWP010000088.1:0-5701 GCA_036142245.1 Pseudomonadota bacterium
CCGCCCTTCATCGTATGGGCGGCCCGGAAGACGGCGTTCAGCGTGTCGCCGTCCGCCGCGCCGTCCCCCAGCGCCAGCAGACCGGTCTCCATGCTGTCCAAACCCTCGTTGCTCTCCTCGGTGAACAGCTCGAGAATCTCTTCCAGTTCGTCCGACATTTCCACCTCACCAACCGATGCCCTGTCACTGCCGGGGCCGCAAGGCGATACGGGACATCGCCCTTCGCACTCCGCTATCGGCCGGGGTGCGATGAGGTTTAGCGATTCGGGATGAGCAGCCGGCGGGATAGCGCCTTGGCGCAGGGGTCTGCCTGTCGGACATCGACCTGCGTCGACGCAAAAAAAAGGCGGCCAGCGGCCGCCTTCTCGGAAAAAACCGTGAAACGATCAGGCTGTCATCAGGCGCAGCCATTCCCGGTACTGGCTGTGCACGAAGGTTTCATCGTCTATGTCGTTGTTGCTTTTCAGCGGCGCGATGCCGACCTTGCGCGCCTCCTCGTCGGCACCCTCGGTAACTCGGGTGATGCCGCGATAGTACGCCTGCAAGCCCTGAATCTGGTTGGCCTGCAAACCGCGCTGGCACTGCTCCATGACCGCCTGATCATCCGGAGTTGCCAGGCCCGCGGGGCCGAGGAAGTCCTCGAACTGACGCACTCGCCGTTCCCGTGCCGCCTTGGGTTCGCCCTTCGGGGCGATGCAGTAGACCTCGATAAAGGTCTTGTCCACCGCAATCGGGTGAATGACTCGCACCGTGGATGAGGACTGGTCCATGAACAGCACGTTGGGGTAGACCACCAGATTGCGCACGTGGTCGATCATCCAGCGGCTGCGGTCCTTGCCGAACCGCGACTCCATCTTGTCACGCTGGAAGCCGAGCGGCCTATCGTCGCCGTTGGGCATGAAGCCCCAGTCCATGCCGTGGCCGTTCTCGAACTCGTAACTGCCCCCTGGCAGTTCTGACATCTGGCTCGGGTCGATGGTCTTGACCTGGTTGCCGCTCTCCTTCTGCATGCGCCGCTGGATGAGCTGAATGTAGTTCACATGCACGGGGAAGAAGTGGTAACCGTCGATGTTTTCGAGCTGGATCTTCCAGTTGGCATCGCAGGTGTATTTGATACCGCCGGGCAGGATTTCCAGCCCGTCTTCCGATTGGTCGGCAAACATGTCGATGATGGTTCGGGATCCGCCCAGGTGGGTCTCCAGATCCTCGACATCCGGGTTCAGGCTGGCGAACAGGAAGCCCCGGTAGTTACCGAACCTGGCCGGTTTGCGCAGATCGTGGCTCTGCTGCTCGAAGTGCGCGGAGTAGCCGCCTTTTGCCTGGTTGTTTACGTCGACACAGCGGCCCGTGTGGTCATAAACCCAGCCGTGGAACGGGCACATGAAGTTTTTCCTGTTGCCGCGCTGGGTCGTGGTCAGCTTGGCGCCGCGGTGAGAGCAGGTGTTCAGGAAACAGTGGATATCCCCTTCCGGTCCCCGGGTAAGCACCACGGGCTGGCGACCGATCTGCGTGGCAAAGAAGTCGTGGGGATTCGGGATCTGGCTTTCGTGGGCGAGATAGACCCAGGTACTGTAGAAGATCTTCTGCAGCTCCATCTCGAACACCGTCGGGTCGGCGAAGGCCCGGGCCATGACGTCGAACTTGCCGTTCGCCGGATCATCAATGACGCAGGAGGCGACATCGATCGCCTGCAACTGCTCATCCGTGGGTCGGTAATCCATGGTGGTTCACCTCATGAACTGTTCTGGAAACGTCGGGTCAGACGGTCCGGCTCCGGTCAGGAGATGGCCGCGATAATTTCGTTCGCGGTCGCGACATCACACCGTCCGGACATGCGCTGCACCGTGGTGTTGTGGATCTCCTGCGTGGCGCAGATACAACAGTCCGACGCCAGAATGTTGCTGAAGCCACGGTCGTTGGCTTCCCAGGCGGTTGATTCCACCACCGCATCGGTGCTGACGCCGGTGAGGATGAGGTCGGTGATGCCGTGCTTGTCCAGCACGTTCTGAAGATCGGAACTGGCGAAGGAGCTGAAGATGCATTTGTACACGATCGGCTCGCCTTCGATGGGCGCCACGGCATCGTTGACGGCCCCGCCGGGTGTGCCGCGCTTGCAGACGTTGCCGCCGGAGACCATCTGAAAGAACTGCCCGCGGTGGGGCCAGCGCGGCTGCTTACCGGCTTCCAGGTCGATCAGCACATGCACCACCAGCACGCCGTTCTCACGGCAGGCGTCCATCAGTTTGCGCAGGTTCTGCAGCATGCCGGTGCGCTGAATCTCCTGAGCGAACCCCATCTGTACCGCCATCGGCGCGTCCGGACTGGTGATGTCGTTTTGTACGTCCATGACTAGCAGAGCGGTCTTAGCGTTGTCTATTTCGAGAGCCATGATGCGAGTTCCTCCGATTATTGGGTGGTAGTGGGTTGCCTGGGACGCGGGAAACTGGAGTTGCCACGTCGGGTGGGTCATTCTATAACCGAATTCCGGTCCATACGTTGCCACCAACGCGGTCCGACAGCGGCCGCCGGAATCTGCCGATAGTAACCGAATGGAGTATTAGTCGACCCATGGCGACCTTCGTCTCACTGCTGATCATTCTGCTCGCATTGCTGGCGGTGCAGTACCGGCGTCCCTCGGCGCCGGGTGGCACCGTGGGATCGGCGGCTGTGTTGCTGCTGGGTACCCTGCTCCTGCCGCTCGGCGGATTGCTCGTGCTGCTGCTCTGGCTCGGATTTGTCGCCGTGGCCGCGGTCGCCAATCTGGACGACTGGCGCCGCCGCCACCTGACCGGTCGGGTACTCACCTGGTACCGCACCGTGTTGCCGGCCATGTCGGATACCGAGCGTGAGGCGATGGAGGCCGGCAGCGTCTGGTGGGATGGGGAACTTTTCTCCGGGCGGCCGGAATGGTCCCGTCTGGCCTCGCTGCCAGGTGACCGGCTCACGCAGACCGAACAGGCATTCCTCGATGGGCCGGTGGAAGAACTGTGCGCCATGCTGGACCGCTGGCAGATCAACGCTGTCGACCGGGACCTGTCGCCCGCGGTTTGGACGTTCATCCGCGAGCAGGGCTTTTTCGGGCTGGTCATTCCACAGCAGTACGGCGGCAAAGGCTTTTCCGCCAGCGCCCATTCCCAGGTGGTGCTCAAGGTGGCGAGTCGCAGCATCGCCGCGGGCGTGACCGTGATGGTGCCCAATTCGCTGGGGCCGGCGGAACTGCTGGTTCACTACGGCACCGAGGCACAGCGTGCCCACTACCTGCCACGTCTGGCGCGCGGCGAGGAGGTGCCCTGCTTCGCGCTGACCGGTCCCGAGGCGGGCAGTGATGCCGGCGCCATGCCGGATCGTGGCATCGTTTGCCACGGCGAACATGACGGCGCGCAGGTGCTCGGTATCCGTGTCACCTTCGACAAGCGGTACATCACCCTGGCGCCGGTGGCGACCGTGATGGGGCTTGCCTTCATTCTGGACGACCCGGACGGTCTGCTTGGCGACCCGGGTGAATTGGGCATCACCGTGGCGCTGGTCCCGACCGACACGCCCGGCGTCGCCATCGGTCGCCGCCACAATCCCCTGCATATCCCGTTTCAGAACGGCCCGATTCGCGGTCGCGATGTCTTCATTCCGCTTGACTGGGTGATCGGCGGGCGGGACGGGATCGGTCGCGGCTGGCGCATGCTGGTCGAGAGCCTTTCCGTTGGCCGCGGCATCTCCCTGCCGGCCCTGAGTGTCGCGAGCGGCAAGTTCGTGAGCCGTTACGTGGGCGCCTATGCCCGGGTGCGGGAGCAGTTCGGTCTGCCGGTCGGGCGCTTCGAGGGGGTTCAGGAGGCGTTGGCGCGCATCGTCGGCAACACCTTGCAGATGGAGGGCGCGCGGCAGCTCACTTTGCGTGGCCTGGATCAGGGTGAGAAGCCGGCGGTGCTCACCGCCATCCTGAAGTACCACGCCACCGAACGGATGCGCCAGGTGGTGAACGATGGCATGGATATCCAGGGCGGCGCCGGCATCATGGCGGGACCGCGCAATCTTCTGTCCGCCATCTATCAGGCACTGCCGATCGGCATCACCGTGGAAGGAGCCAACATCCTGACCCGCAGCCTGATCATCTTCGGGCAGGGGGCCGCCCGGGCCCACCCCTGGGTGCTCAAGGAGATGGAGGCCGCCGCCGACCCGGATCCGGAAGCGGGGTTGGTGCGGTTCGATACCGCGCTGAAGGGACATCTCGGTTATCTGGCGAGCAACTTGGCGGCCACGGTTCTGCTCGGATTGACCGCCGGCCGCTTCGTGGGTGGGACCGGCCCCTTCGCGGCCGAGCAGCGGCAGTTGACCCGTCTGGCCGCTGCTTTCGCGCTGGTTGCGGACGCGGCCATGCTGACCCTGGGCGGGGACCTCAAACGGCGCGAGGCCCTGTCCGCGCGCCTCGGTGACGTCCTCAGCCAGCTTTATCTCGCCTCCGGCGTGCTCTATCTGGCCGCGCAACCGGGGCGGCAGCCCCTGGATGAGGCGTCCCGCTGGGCGCTGCAGGACCTGCTGTTCAAGATGCAGGAGGCGCTGCTCGGCGTGCTGCGTAACCTGCCGAACCGTTCATTGGCGCTGTTGCTGCGCATCGCCGTGTTTCCCCTGGGCGCGCATCTCGGCCCGCCGACGGATCGCCTGGGTCAGACGGTCGCCGGCCTGGTGCAGCGCGACGGCCCGGCGCGCGATCTGCTCACCGCCGGCATATACCTGCCCGAGGAGAATGAGGATCCGGCGTGGCGGCTGGATCGCGCCCTGGCGCTGGCGGACACTTCGCAGGGTTTGCGTCGGCGCATGCGCAGCGCGGGGTGGGAGGAGGTGGCCGAGGCCTCCATGAGCGGCGAGGGCGAATCACTGCTGGCCCAGTATGAGGCGCTGGTACGTGAAATCATCCAGGTGGACGACTTCCCGGCGGACCTGGCGGCCGCGGAATCCGCCGTAAACGAAGGCGGTTCGCGGAGTGCCGGATGAACGGACCGGGGCGTAACGGCTACGGGCGGCGCCAGGTGCATCTGGTGGCCGCTCGCCGCACGCCGTTTTTGAAGGCACGTGGCGAGCGTGGCCCCTTCAGCGCCGCCGATCTGGCGCTCGCCGCGGGACGGGAGCTGCTGCTCACCACGGGCGTGCCAGCCGAGCAACTGGATGAGGTGGTGCTGGGCTGCGTCGGGCCGAGTGTCGATGAAATGAATATCGCCCGCATCGTCAGCTTGCGGCTCGGTTGCGGTCACGCGGTGCCTGCCTGGACCGTGCAGCGCAACTGCGCTTCCGGAATGCAGGCCATCGATGCCGCCGCCAAGGACATCAGTCTCGGGCGGGCCGACCTGGTGCTGGCCGGAGGGACCGAGGCGATGAGCCACGCCCCCTTGCAGTGGTCACCCGAACTGGCCGACTGGTTTGCCCGTTTCGTCGCCGCGCGCCGCCTCGCCGAGCGGGGCCGTCTGCTGTCGCGTCTGCGCCCCGCCTGGTTCAGGCCGGTGGTGGGACTGCTGCGGGCATTACGCGACCCGGTGGTCAACATGGGGATGGGACAGACCGCGGAGGAACTGGCGCACCGCTTCGATATCTCCCGGGAGGCGATGGACGCCTTTGCCTCCCGTAGCCACGAACGGCTGCTCGCCGCCCGGAAAGCCGGCCGCCTGGACGAGGTGATGACCCTGTTCACACCGGGCGGGGAGGTGCTGGCCGA
>JAYZWP010000089.1:0-2910 GCA_036142245.1 Pseudomonadota bacterium
TTCTCGCCAAGGAGGATCTCCAGGAGTTCGCGATTCAACTGCTTCCCCGCGGGCCTGAAACCATCAGCCGGGAGCAGCAGAACCGCTCGCTGGAACTGTTTGCCACCCAGGTGATGCCGGAGTTCAAGTAACGCCCTGTTAGGCGCCGTGGCGTGAGCGCCCTCGCAGCGGGCGCGCCAGCCGGTTACGTCGGCGTCCGGGTGGTGGCCTGGACCTGGATTACCACCGGGAGTCTGCTGATGGGGCTCGCGTTCGTCGGTACCGCGCCGGGTGCATTGCTAAACCGGTTGGATTTGACCGACCTGCCGGCCGAGTTGGTGCCGCTTCGGGGGCTGCTCGGCGTGTTGGCGGACTGGTGGGTCGTTCTCCTGGTGGCGCAGTTCCTGGTGGGGTTCGCCGTGACCTTCGCTGCCGCCAGGCTGCTTACCGGGTATGCCTGGGCACGGCGCGCCATCGAGTGGTGTTCCTGGCTCGGGGTGGCGCAGAGCGTGTTGTTCGGCGTCGTCCTGGCCACTCTTTGGAATGACCTGGTCGTTTCCCTTGAAGGGATACCCGGTGATCAACGTGATCTGGCGCAGGCGGCGGGGCTAGTGGTGACCGGGGCAGTGACTGCGCTATTCGTGACACCAATGGCGTGGATGGCCTGTTATCTCAGGCTGACCCGGGTGAGAAACAGCTTCCGGTGACCATGACGCAGCCGAGACGTTGCTTGCCGGCGTAAAAAAAGCGGCTGGTGGGCCAGCCCACCAGCCGCTTGTTTATCGCCGATTCGCGAAAAGCTTAACGTACGCCGATGCGACGTAGCCCGGCAGGCGTGTAGTAATCGAGCGGCAGGTCGCCTTCCATTTCTGGTGGGCCGTTGCCGTCCGCGTTACCGATGTTGTGCCAGTGCGGCGAGGCGGCATACCGGCCGTTCTGCATATCCATGTTGGCGTCTCCCCAGACGAACGGCAGCGGCTGGTCGTAGTAGTTGAGCTGATAAATCTCTGTCACCCGCCACAGCTGGTCCTGTTTGTCGTACATGTCGGCGGTGGTCACGTGCCAGCTGTCCTCGTCGATAAACGCGCGCCGGTGGGGGAAGATGTGGCGGTACTGCGTACGCAGCTTGCCCTCGACGACCCAGTGGCGATGCAGCTCATAGCGCTTGTATTGCGGATTGATATGGCCGACGCCCATCAGATCGTCGAACGTCACGTTCGGATCCGCCATCTTGTAGGCGTTGTACGGGGCGAAGACTTCGACTTTGCGAATCGGCAGGTACTCGTACCACTCCTCGCCGCCGCTGACGAACCAGCCGAGCCGCTGGTCCGCCGTGCGCAACCCGTCCGAACCGCTGCCGGGGCTGTCGTAGAACCCGAGTTCCGGCGCCTTGCGGACCCGCCGTTGCCCCGGCACGTAAATGTAGGCGTCGAAATCGCTTTCGCTCCAGTTATTGCAGCCGCCGAACACCTGGCCGGCGGAGCGCGGCGGGGCGATGTCGTACTCGCTATAACAGAGCATCGCTCCGCCCAGGCGGTGGAAATAGGGGTCGCCCAGGTCCTCGCCCAGCATGTGATATTGCATCCAACGCGACACCTTATGCACATCAACGTAACCACCGTTGGCATAAGCGTTCGCCCCGTAAGCGTGCGCCTCGAACTTCCTGCCCCAGTAGGTGAAGGTGTGATTCCAGAGCAGTTCGCCGCCGGTTTTGGGGATCGGGAAATGGATTCCGCGCTGAACACTATCGCGTTTCAGGCAGCGCTCGGCGCGAACGGGGTCGTCGCTGCCGCACCATTCGGCGTGGGTGGCGTTGTATATCGATCCTTCGTAAAACCACTCCGGATACGCCGCGCTGCGCCTCGTCGGATACACCGGTACCGTGAAGGTGTCCGGATAGCGGTTAATCAGGGCGATGGTGCCGGGAGTCAGCTTGTCTTCATATTGCTTATAGTTGCTCACGTCGATGGTGAACAGGGGCTGGTCGTCGGCGTAAGGGTCGACGTACCATCCGCCTTTGACATATCCCGGTGGTGGTGTGGTGATACCGCCAGTCCAGGGGGGGATGGAGCCGTCGGCATTTCCGGCCCGCTCGGCGCCAACCGGTGTCAGTGGCGTATCGTCCTCCGGCATGCCGAGTTGTGCCGCTTCTTCCGGACTGACCTTGGCTGCCAGAGGGGTGTGGAACGCCCCCAGAAGCAGGGCGATGGACAAAGCGCGGGTGATACCCGGGCGCTGCTGGTGCGTCGTCACGGTGGTTTCTCCTCCCTTTTGATATTGCGACCGGGCGGGAGCCTATCGGGTATTTTCCTTGGTTGCCAGCCTTTTATGCTGCGCTGCAGCAAAGATCACGGTGTCACCACGTGGTGTTGTGCAAGGGAAATTCCGCATGAATCAGAGCTTCCTGTGCGCGGCGGAAGCCCCCCAGTATGCAGACAGAGGGGGGCTTATTCATGGCGTGCGAAGCGGGCCGGGACCACACTGTAACGAGCTGACAATAGCCACCCAAGACGTTATCAGGCATTTCATGGACAGGATGATGGTGTTGCTCACGACGGGGCGGGAAATCAATTGCTGACGCAATGTAAGTCGAGCGCGGTTACCGCGGATGCTGTCGCCCGAGTGTTCAACGGTCTGTTCCGCGGCCCATTCCGCACCGAGTTGGTCGGCGGAGGTGATGAACCGTTGTACCAGCCGCGTCCGCGTGGCGTCGACCTGGACCGGATCACCTATCGCGAGGATTTCGTAAACAGCGCGCTGCACGAAGTCGCCCACTGGTGTCTGGTGGGTCCGGCGCGCCGCCGTCGGGTCGATTACGGCTACTGGTATCTGCCCGATAACCGGGACGCCGAGGCGCAGCTCCGTTTTCAGGCGGTGGAGGCGCGGCCCCAGGCACTCGAGTGGCTATTCGCCGATGCGGCAGGCGTTCGG
>JAYZWP010000090.1:0-4788 GCA_036142245.1 Pseudomonadota bacterium
TGCCGGCCGGGTCACTATCCGGAAGTTGCGGGCGCGGCGAAAGCGCACAGCCGGCGGTCAACAGCAGTACCGCCCAAAAGCCCGGACGAAAGGATTTCAAGGATCGAACTTTCGAATGATGCCGAGAATGCGATCATCGCCCGGGGTCTGCTGTAATCCCTGCTCCAGTATCTGACGCGCCTCGGTCACCTCCCCCATCATCCAGAGCACCTCGCCCAGATGGGCATAGATCTCCGGGTCGGGAAGAATTTCCAGCGCCCGTTTCAAGTAGCCGATCGCCGCCTCGTAACGCCCGAAGCGAAACTCCACCCAACCCAGACTATCCAGGATGAAGGGGTTGTCCGGCTCGAGCTGGTGTGCGGCGAAGATCATCTCCCGGGCCTCGTCGAGGCGCATGCCGCGATCAGCAAAGGTGTAACCGAGCGCATTCAGCGCGTGCGCATTTTGCGGCTCGAGGGTCAGAACCCGGCGCATCTGTCGCTCCATCGCATCGATATCGTCCAGTTTTTCGTAAGCCATACCCAGGCTGAACAGCAGATCGACATCATCCGGAAAGGTACCGATCGCCGTCGTGGCCACCTCGACCGCCTCCTCAGCGCGGCCGCCTTGCAATAGCAGGTCCACTTCCAGAACGATCAAGCCGATCTGCTGCTCCCGGTTCGTTCCGTCCGTCTGGTGCAACCAGGCAAGGGCGCTGTCGAGATGACCCAGCTTGCCGGCCAGCCGCGCACCACGCAGTACGGCTTCGTGCTGATATTGCGCGGATTTCACGGCCCGATACCCCGCCAGGGCTGACTCGAAACGACCTGCCTGCTCATCGAGCCGCGCCAGATAATAGGCGGCCCGGTCGCTGTCGGGCTCCAGTTTCGCGAGATCCCGCAGATGCACGCCTGCCGCCTCCAATTCCCCGGTTTGCAGCTCCACCAAGCTGAGCGCAAACAGGACATCGGCATGGCCGGGATCCTGGTCGTGCAGCACCTGAAAATGGTCCCGCGCCTGCTCGACCTGATTCTGGTCCACCAGCAGCCGGGCAAGCGCGAGACGGGTTTCAAATGGCTGCGGATTCCTGGCCACGAAATCCGCCAGGAAACGCGCGCTTCCGGCCGTGTCGCCCGCCACGTTCAACAGCTGCGCGTGCACCAACGCGACTCGGGCGCTGTCCGGCTCCAAAGCCACCAGGTGGGCTGAGCGGCGGGCCGCGTCGTCGAGTTCGCCCATACGGATGGCGATCACGATGTACGCATAGAGCGCACCGGTATCGTCAGGCCGCTCCGCCAGCACTTCCCGCATCATCGTCAACAGCGGCCGATGGTCAGCGCCGTGGCCGAACAGCCGCGACAGCTCCAGGTAGTCCTCGCTGGAAGTGAATTCCTTGCTGTTCAACAGGCGCCGCAGCGGCTCCCGGGCAGCCTCGCGGTCACCGCGCTGCAGATGCAGCGCGGCCAGCACCTGATACGGGTCCGACCCGTCAGGGTCCAGTTCGGCCCAGAGATTGGCGGCATCGATCGCCAGTTCCGTCTCCTGGGCGTAGAGGGCGATTTGTGCGGCCCGGCGGGCCAGTTGCAGATCACGGCTCTGGCGAGCCGCTGCGATATAATGCGCCGCCGATGTCCCGTACTGCTGCCGCTGGCCGGCGATTTCGCCCACCAGCAGGTTGTACAGAAGCGCGTCGACCTGCTGCCCCGTCGCCGGCACGGCCCGCGGTGTGGCGGTCAGGGGCGCCGCTTCCGGGATGGCGGTCTGCTGCAAAGGGGCACCGGCGCACCCCGCTGCCAGCAACGCGGCAGCCGTTATGAGAACCCATCTATGCATAATCCGCGGCATAGCCGTCAGGGCAACAAGAGCGTTTCCGCAGTTTACGCAGCCGCCCCGGACAAGGGCAATTCCTACCGATGCCGCGCAGCCGTAGATCCTGACAGCCCCGCGAACCTGCCCGCGATTCGATGCAACTGCTCGCTGTCGGCCTGAATCACCGGGAAGCGCCGGTACAATTCCGCGAACTCGTGGCTTTCCCGCCCGAGCGGCTGCGTCCTGCGCTGGGTCAGTTACTCGACAGCGGCACGGTGCGCGAGGCGAGCATCATTTCCACCTGCAACCGCACCGAACTGCTGGTTGCCCGCGAGACACCCGATCAGCGTCCGGTTCTGGACTGGTTCCTGGAACGGGCCGGTCCCCAGACGCCCGAACTGGCAGGTCGCGTACACTGTTACAGCGGCGCCCCCGCGGCCCGTCACCTGTTTCGGGTGGCGAGCGGACTGGACTCCATGGTGCTCGGCGAGCCGCAGATTCTGGGACAGGTCAAGCAGGCCTTCGAGGCGGCGCGGGACGCGGGTGCCGTCGGCAGAATCCTGCATCGGGTGTACCAGCAGGCGTTCGCCGCCGCCAAACGGGTACGCACCGATACCGCCATCGGCAGTCACCCGGTTTCCGTCGCGTATGCCGCGACCAGCCTGGCACGGCGGATTTTCGGCAGCCTGGAGCAGTCCACGGCGCTGGTCGTCGGCGCCGGCGATACCGCGGAGCTGATCGTCCGACATTTGCGCGGCAACGGTCTTGGAGACCTGATCGTGGCGAACCGGACCCTGGAGCGGGCGCAGCGGCTCGCGGCGACCAACGGTGGCCGAGCCATCAGCCTGTCGAGTCTCCCGGGCCACCTCCACCAGGCGGACATCGTCATCTCCTCGACCAACGCCGAACTGCCCATCATCGGCAAAGGGCTCGTCGAACGGGCGATTCGCAGCCGCAAGCGCAAGCCGATATTCATGCTCGACCTGGCCGTGCCAAGGGACATCGAACCGGACGTCCAGGCGCTCCAGGATGTCTACCTCTACAGCGTGGACGACCTGCAGCAGATCATCGGGGAAAACCTCAAGTCCCGCGAAGGCGCCGCCCGTCACGCGGAACAGATCGTCGATTCCTGTGTTCAGGAATTCGAGGACTGGTGGCATGGCCAGCAGATAACTCCGATGCTGCGGGGATTCCGCGGCCGTGTCGAACGGCTCAAGGAGCAGGAGATCGAACGGGCGCTGGCACAGTTACGGCACGGCCGTCCGGCCGAACAGGTCGTGGAACGTCTCGCGAACAGCCTGGCCGGCAAACTCGCGCATGAGCCCTCGGTGCAGTTGCGGCGCGTCGGCAGGGATCAGGACACCGAAGCGTTGCGGGCCCTGCAACGTCTGTTCGGCTGGGAAAATGGCGGAGATGATTCGCCGTGAAGGAGAGTCTGACCCGAAAGCTCGATGTGCTCGCCGAGCGGTACGAGGAGATCAACGCGCTGCTCTCGGACCGGGAAATCATCTCGCGGGCAGACCGCTTCCGCGAACTGTCACGGGAACACGCGGAGATCACCCCGGTGGTGAGCTGTTATGCGGATTACCGCGCGACCGTCGAAGCGCTGCAGCAGGCCGAGGACATGCTGCAGGATGCGGATCCGCAGTTGCGCGAACTGGCCGGGGAAGAGGCATCAGAAGCCCGTCGGCAGGCGGAACGGATCGAAGCGGAATTGCAGCGCCTGCTGTTGCCGAAGGATCCCAATGACCAGCGCAACATCTTTCTGGAAATCCGTGCGGGTACCGGCGGCGACGAAGCGGCCCTGTTCGCCGGTGATCTGTTTCGGATGTATCAGCGCTATGCGGAAACCCTGGGGTGGTCCATCGAGGTGATGGCGTTACACGAGGGTGAGAAAGGGGGATTCAAGGAGATCATTGCCCGGGTCGCCGGCCGCGGTGTCTATGCCCGCCTGAAGTTCGAATCCGGTGGCCACCGCGTGCAGCGGGTACCGGAAACCGAGTCCCAGGGCCGGATTCACACATCGGCCTGCACGGTGGCGGTGATGCCGGAAGCCGACGAGATCGAGGCGACCCCCATCGCGGCCGCGGACCTGCGAGTCGACACCTTCCGTGCATCCGGAGCGGGTGGCCAGCATGTCAATAAAACCGACTCCGCGGTGCGGCTGACTCACCTGCCAAGCGGCATCGTCGTGGAGTGCCAGGACGAACGCTCGCAGCATAAGAACCGTGCCCGGGCGATGGCGCTGCTGCAGGCGCGACTGCTCGAAATCGAGCGCACCCGGCAGGCTACCGAGCGCGCCGACACGCGGCGCGACCTGATCGGCAGCGGCGACCGCTCCCAACGCATCCGCACCTACAACTTTCCGCAGGGGCGTATCACCGATCACCGGATCAACCTCACCCTTTACAAGCTGGGCGACGTGATGGAGGGTGACTTGGACCAGCTCATCGAACCACTGATTCAGGAGTACGAGGCGGATCAGTTACTGGCGCTCAATCAGTGAACGCCGCGACCGACACAATGGACCCTGGGACGGTCGCGCTCGCCGTGGCGATTGGTGAAGCCCGCCGGCGCCTGCAAACCGTCGCCGGCGACTGTGCCGGGCTGGAAGCCAGTCTCCTGCTGGGACGGGTCAGCGGGTTGAACCGGGCGGCACAACTGGCATCACCGGAATTGCCGCTGACTGCTTCCGTGCTGACTGCGTTTCGGCACCTGGTAGATCAACGCGACCTCGGTAATCCGATCGCCCACCTGCTGGGTGAGCGGGAGTTCTGGGGGCTGACGCTGGAAGTGACCCCCGCTGTGCTGATTCCGCGTCCGGAGACCGAACTGCTGGTGGAAACCGCTTTGCGCACCCTGCCGCGTGATGCGCCGGTCGATATTCTCGAATTGGGCACCGGCTCCGGGGCCATCGCTGTCGCCCTGGCGGTGGAGCGACCCGCGTGGCGCATCACCGCCACCGATATTTCAGGCCCGGCGCTGGCGGTTGCGCGGCGC
>JAYZWP010000091.1:0-2919 GCA_036142245.1 Pseudomonadota bacterium
GGCGTGTTGAACCGCTCGACAGGGGCGGACGCCTCGACAAAAGAGAACGTCAGGGTCAGCAGATTCCGGTCCAGTTCCGGCAGGTCATCCAGCGGCATCCGGTTGAGGTACCCGATGATCTGCTCGAAGCGTGGCAGGAACACGTCGTAGAAATCACGGATTTCTTCCATGGTGCTGCTGATTCGCACCTCGTTGCGCCCGGCCTCCGTGGTGCGCAACCACTTCCCGCAGAAACGCTCCAGATCACTGAACTGCGCCGGTAGCTGATTCTTCACCATTGCACCCCCGGCAACGCCTGTTCGCGAATCAGTTGCTCGGTCACCCAGTACTGGTGACGCACAGCAATTTCCGTGTCACCGAGCATCTGCTGGCGAATGACACCGGAGTCGAATGCCTTCTGGGACAGCTCCACCGTGCTCATGTCTTCATACACGGTGTCCCTGAGGACCACCCGGGTGAACTCCTGAACGATCCGCTCGCCGGCGCTGGTGGCGTCGAGTTGATAGATGTTCATGTTCCAGATGGTCTCGTTCACCGCCGTAGGCCAGAAGTTGTAGGTGAAGTACCAGCCCCCGCCAAGGTCACAGAAAAAATTGGGGTAGAAGACGTTGATATCGAACCACCAGCTCTCGTCACCATCCGGATTGACTCCCCGGAGTTCCAGTTCGGGTGGTTTGGAAAACGATGCCGCGCAGTGCTGGTAGGCCACCGCTTCGGCCGGGGTGGGGACCAGGTCGTTTTTCAACCAGCAGGAAACCGATCGGTGCGGGCCATGGAATCGGACCGACGTGGGCAGCGCCAGTTCGATGTCGCCGGCGCCGGGGATGGCGTGTCGGTGCAGATAAGTTGCGTGGTACGCCTCCTGAAAGGCATCGATGCAAACCTTCCAGTTCGCTTTAACTTTGGCGCTGTAGTGAGCTATATGACTGCACCGCTCGAACGGGAAGCCTTCCATGTCGCGACCCAGCTGCCCGAGAAATTCGACCAGTCCGACCTGCGGCTGCGGTTGCCAGTGGATGAAGATAAATCCGTTCCATACATCGCACGCCAACGGACGCAGCCCCAGATTCGACTTGTCGAGGCCGGGGAAAGCAGCCACCGCGGGGACATCCAGCAACCGACCGTCCAGTCCGAATACCCAGCCGTGAAACTCACAGGCAAAGGCCCGCTTGTTCCCGCAGGACTGGGTACCGAGCGCCATTCCGCGGTGGGTGCACATGTTATGAAATGCCCGTACCTGCCCCTCCTTGCCACGAATGACGATGACATTGGTGCTCAATACATCGAGTTCACGGGTGAAGTAATCCCCGACATCGGGAACCTCTTCGACACGGCCCACCTGCAGCCAGGAGCGCTTGAAGATTCGTTCGCGCTCCAGTTCATAGTAAGCCGGATCAGTGACCGAAGCGGTGGAGATGGGTCCGGAACCCATCTCGGGAATCGGTGTGGTAATCCGCATCGTATGATGAGGACTGAAATCGAAGCTTACGGTCTGCCCGGGTGCGTTCATGCTGGCGTACTCCCCTCTCCGCTCACATTGAGCAAAAACTCCTCACGATTTTCGAAGCACGCGAGGCAATGCCCAATGACACAGGTCAGGAAACGGGGTCTCCTTGCCGGCCACAATCCTGTCGCTTACGCCGCTCGACCGCTTAACCTTTGCGCTTCGCGATCATTGCCCGCCATCCGGATGACGCAAAGTTGGAAGCCCTGACCGAGTATTCGCGCTTTCTCATCGCCCTGCTGGTGATTCTGGACCCGTTCGCGGCGGTGGCCGTCTTTACCGTGCTCGCCCGCGACCTGGATCCCACCCAGCAGCGACGCGCAGCGACCATGGTTACCGTTACCGTGCTCGGTGCTTTGCTGCTTTTTGCGGTTAGCGGAACCGAGCTGCTGAACCTGCTCGGCACCGGCGTTGACTCATTCCGGGTCGGTGGCGGTCTGGTGCTGCTGCTGATGGGGTTTGAAATGCTGCGGGGGGTGGCGCTCGCAACGGATAGCGCAGCCGGTGCGTTCGAGGATGCTCGTCCCGCCGACAAAAGTCCCGCAACGGTGGTGGTCCCGCTCGCCATTCCGTTTCTCGCCGGACCAGGCGCCATCAGCACCGTGATGCTGGAGATGCATCGCGGCGCAGGCCCCATCCACCTGGCCCTGGTACTGGGCATCATCACCCTGGTCTGTGCCGTGCTCTGGGTGGCTCTGCGCCTGGCCACGCCGATTGCCGAACGCCTTGGCCACGTCGGACTGGCCATCCTGAACCGGCTGTTCGGGCTGATCGTTGTAGTGATCGCGGTGGAAGTCATGGCGCGCGGGCTGCGCGGCCTGTTTCCCCTGCTGGGCGACTGATCGACGCGTCGACGAACAGCTTGCCTCCCTGGGCGTTCATCCATGAGAAGGATGCGCCGCGGCGCGCCACCCTCATTCCGAACGGTGCACGGCTGCCCGGCCGGCAAAAAGGTGCAACCGGAATGACGACTCGTGCACCCCCGGCGCTGGTATCACCGGTTTCGCTTCCGCGTCTCCACGCGAGCGCCCCGCCTATCTCGTCCGTCACTCCGACCATGGAAGATAGATGTTCGCTTCGGTCCCGGTACCCGGCCAACTATTGACGATGATGCCTCCCCCATGACGCTCCAGCGTATCCAGTGCACCGCTTAGCCCCAATCCGGAGCCGCCCGGACGCGTGGTGAATCCCCGCTCGAAAATACGGCCCAGCGTCCGCTCATCCATGCCGTTCCCGGTATCGCGAACCGTCACCCGCAGGTAGCGCCCCGGATGCAGATCCCGCGCCTGCGTGCGCAGCAGATCCACCACCTGATGGCTGTCCAGCACAACCTGGAGCGCGCCACCCAAAGGCATCGCCTGACCGGCGTTGATGACAACGTTGCTGATCAGTCGTTGCAACGCCAGAGCATCACC
>JAYZWP010000092.1:0-5624 GCA_036142245.1 Pseudomonadota bacterium
CGCTGTCGCGGGGCGGATCGAACGCTCGCCCGGCGCGCGTGATCCGCACTGCACGGGAACGGCCCAACAGGACATCGAACGGTGGCTGTCCGGTGACCTCGATACTGTGTCCGGGGGCTTGCAGTCCGTAAAGCAGCCGCTCACCCTGGGCATCGGTGACTTCCGTCCAGCACTCCTCGTCGAACGCAAAGGTAACGGTCAATGTGTTCACGGCGGAGGAAGGCGTCTGCGGGGGTTCGTTTTCAACATTCCGGCGGCTGTCCGTCACCCCGCCCGCGAGCGGATCTGCCGGGGAAGCGTGTTCGACGGGCGTTGGGGTGGCGGCGGGCGGCGATCGAGTTTCGGACGGCGGCTGCTCAACAACGGACACCCTGTCGGTGTGAAGGGGCGTCGCCGCGACGGGTATGGGTAGGGCGGCCGGGTCGGCCTCCGGGCCGGGAAGCGCTTCGTTGCGGCCGACGACTTCGTCGTTCACCCAGAGCGCGGCCATGATCACCGTGACCGCCGCGATTCCGACTGTCGCCGCGCGCAGCGCCACGTGCTGCATGTCGGTCTGGGCGGTCACATTGCCGACTCGGCGGGGTAACGCGGGATCGTCGCCAGGTACCGCACGGAGTGTCTCGCGGATCGTGTCTTCGTCAGCGCCCAGCAGTGTCAGGTAGCGCCGCAGGTGTCCACGGGCGAATACCGGCGCGATGAATGCGTCGTAGACGCCCTGTTCCAGCGCCTCGAGTTGTTCAGGCGGCAGTTTGAGCGCGACGGAGCAGTCCCGCAGCGACAGCCCCCGCCGGCGTCGCAGCTCCGTCAGGGCGGACGGTGCGCCGGGTGTGTCCACACCGGCTGGATCGTTGACCGGGATGTCGTTCACGGTTGACTCAAACGCTGGGCTTCCGGGGAATCGGGGAATTTGCCGAACAGCAACAGGCGATAACTGGCCAGGCGGTCCAGATCGCCCAGTTCCTGTTCGATGCCGATTCCCAGGGCCAAACTCTTGGGTGAATGCGGGGCCGCTGTCAGATAGCGCTGCAGGTAGGCACGTGCCGGTTGATAGGCGCCCTGCATGTATTTGGCTTCCGCCACGAGCAGCAATGCGCGCGTCGAGTCCGGTGCCAACTGCAGCGCGGTGAGCAGATAACGCTCCGCTTCCTGGTACTCGCCCGCCGTTGCGCTGCAGCTGCCGGCGTTCAGGTAGGCGGTTTCCGGGGTTGTATAAAAAGGATTATCGATCGCGCAGTCGAAGTGGGCATGGGCATCAGCGTAGCGGCCCCGTTCACACAGGAAAACGCCGTAGTTGTTGTTCAACCGCGGGTCGCCGGGAGCCAATTCCAGCGCTTTGTGAAAGGCTTTTTCGGCCAGCCCGGGCTGGCCGAGCTGCTGGTGCAGCAGCGCTTTGGCGTGATGACCCTCCGCTGAACGGGGGTTGAGTTTCAGCGCCTGCTGGATTTCCCGCATGGCGACCTCAAAGGCACCCTGCTGCATGTATTCCTGACCGAGCTGCACCCGCATCGATGCGAGCTCCTCATTCTTGGTGCGCGTCCGGCCCGTCACCTCCAGGGGCTGTTGACAGGTCCGGGCGGAGATCGGCCGCTCGTCGATGGTGTTCGCGGTCCGGGTTACCGCGCTGGGTCCCGCGGTGCAGCCGATCAGTGCCCAGAGTGCCGTCGCGGCAAGCAGTCTTCGAATCACGCAGCGACCTCGCCGTAGGTTGGCACCGAACGTCGAGTTCGGGGTTGCACCTGTCCGACGAGCTGCCCGCACGCGGCATCGATGTCTTCTCCGCGGGTGCGGCGCACCGTGGCGATGAAACCGTGTTTCAGGAGGATTTCCTTGAATCGTTCGATAGCGGCGTCGCTGGAGCGGCGATACGGCGCTCCCGGGAAGGGATTGAACGGAATGAGGTTGATTTTGCTGGGCACGCCGGACAGCAGTCTTACCAGGGCTCTGGCTTGAACCGGTGAGTCGTTGACACCATCCATGAGGGTGTACTCGAACGTCACCTTGCGGTTTTTCTCCGGAGCGATGAACCGCTTGCACGCCGCCATCAGCTGCTCGAGCGGATAACGCCGGTTCAGGGGGACCAGTTCGTTTCTCAGGGCATCGTCCGGCGCGTGCAACGATACCGCCAGACTGACCGGTGCGAGTTCGCGGAGCCGGTCGATACCCGGCACCACGCCGGCGGTGCTGACGGTCACCCGCTTGCGCGCGAGGCCGTAGGCGTGATCGTCCAGGAGCAGACCGATGGCGCCGGCGACATTATCCAGATTCAGCATCGGCTCGCCCATGCCCATGAAGACGATGTTGGTGATGGGCGACGGACGCCCCGGCGGGGCAGGCAGCAAGCGGTAGGCGATCCACGCCTGGCCGACGATTTCCGCGACATCCAGGTTGCGGTTGTAGCCCTGTCGCGCGGTGGCGCAGAAGCGGCAGTTCAATTGGCAGCCGACCTGGGAAGAGATGCACAGCGTGCCGCGCTGCGCTTCCGGGATGAACACCATCTCTATACGGTTGCGGTCATGCAGTTCCAACACCCATTTGCGCGTCCCGTCGGCAGAGGTGCGATCCAGAACGATAGCCGGGGGTGTGATACGGGCAATCTCAGCCAGTCGACTGCGCAAACCTTTGCCAAGATTGGTCATGGCATCGAAGTCCGCCGCGCCGAAACGGTGCACCCACTGCAACAACTGGTCGGCACGAAAGCGCTTCTCGCCCATATCCAGGCAGAAGCGCTCCAACTCCGGACGATTCATCCCGAGAAGGTTGGCGGGAAGCGGGGAGTGGTCGGGGGAGGGCATGAACGTGACGAGTCAGATTCCGGTCAGCGGGTTCGGGGACACAGCTCGCCTTGCTCGAAGAAAAACGCGATTTCGGTTGCAGCCGTTTCGGGTCCATCGGAGCCATGCACGGCGTTTTCCTCGACGTTGGCGGCGAAATCAGCGCGGATGGTACCGGGAGCCGCATCGGCCGGATTGGTGGCACCCATGATCTGGCGGTTGACGGCGATGGCGTCTTCCCCTTCCAGTACCTGCACCATCACCGGCCCGGACGTCATGAAAGCCACCAGATCGTTGTAGAACGGGCGCTCGCGATGCACTGCATAGAATTGCTCGGCTTGCGTGCGGGTAAGGTGCAGCATCCGGGCGGCGACGATGCGTAATCCGGCCGCTTCGAAGCGGGCGTAGATTGCGCCTATGGGGTTGGCGGCGACGGCGTCCGGTTTGACGATGGAGAGCGTGCGTTCTATGGCCATGAGGTTCCCTGGGCGACGGCTGACACATTATCACCTAACGGGTGAAGTTATGTCGCTAATTAACGGAATGTAAATAAAAAAATCGAAATTTTCGATTTTCGCGCCCGGGCCGTCGCGTCAGCCTCGGCGCCGACGGCGGAGTGAGTCCCGAGCGGCGCATAGTTTAGCGGCCAGGGGAGTGTCCCGCCCAGAGGGAACGACAGGCGGTCCCATAAATTGATAAGTCCGCAATAACGACGCTTGCTTTTTAAGTCTCCTTTAGGACAAAATCAGTCCTGATTTGCAAGGGGCGCTGATTCGGCGCCCCACCGATTTGCAAGGGGTGCTGATTCGGCGCCCCGCCGACGACCGGGGACGGACCGATGCTCAGTATCGGCAAACTGACCGACTACGGGACCCGGGTGATGGGGTACTTGGCCCGGCGTCCTGACGAGTTTCACAACGCGGGCAGTGTCGCTCAGGCGCTGGGATTGACGACCCCGACGGTGAGCAAGATCCTGAAGCTGCTTGGCAGGGCCAAGCTTCTGGAGTCCCTGCGTGGAACTCACGGCGGCTATCGGCTGGTGAGAGATCCGGCGCAGATTTCCGTGGCGGAGGTGATCCGCAGTCTGGAAGGACCACTGGCGCTGACCGAGTGCAGTGTGGCCGCCGGGTTGTGTGTTCAGGAGAACAGTTGCGCGATCCGGCCCAACTGGCAGCGTATCAATCAGGTCGTCGTGGAGGCACTGGAGCGGGTAAGCCTTGCCGAATTCATGCAGCCGGTACTCGGCGTCGAGCGGCAAGCACCGAATCAGACGGAAACCCAATATCTAGGTTAGGTGGACGGAAGATGAGTCGAACACAAGAGGAACTCAGTCACTATCTTGACCGGCAATATCAGCATGGCTTCGTCACCGATATCGAAGCCGACACGCTGCCGCCGGGGCTGAGTCGCGACGTGATCCGCTGGATCTCGCAAAAAAAAGGCGAGCCGGAGTTCATGCTCGACTGGCGTCTCCAGGCATTCGACTACTGGGAACGCATGGAGGAGCCGCAATGGGCCCACGTCTCCTATCCGAAGATCGATTTTCAGTCGATCAGCTACTACTCTGCCCCCAAGAGCCCAACCGACGGCCCACGCAGCCTTGACGAGGTCGATCCGGAGTTGCTCGCCACCTACGACAAGCTGGGCATCCCGCTGCACGAGCAGCAGATGCTGGCCGGCGTGGCAGTAGATGCCGTATTCGACAGTGTTTCCGTGGCGACCACCTTTCGCGACAAGCTGGCAGAGCACGGGGTCATCTTCTGTCCGATTTCCGAGGCGGTACATTCCCACCCGGACCTGGTGCGACGTTATCTCGGCAGCGTGGTACCGCAGGCGGACAACTTCTACGCCTCGCTGAATTCGGCGGTGTTTTCGGACGGCTCTTTTGTCTACATACCGAAAGGGGTGCGGTGCCCGATGGAGCTGTCCACCTACTTCCGTATCAACGAACGCAATACCGGCCAGTTCGAGCGCACCCTCATCATCGCTGACGAGGGCAGTTACGTAAGTTATCTCGAGGGTTGTACCGCACCGATGCGCGACGAGAACCAGCTGCATGCCGCGGTCGTGGAACTGGTTGCCATGGAAGGTGCGGAGATCAAATACTCCACGGTACAGAACTGGTATCCCGGCGACGCCGAGGGGCGGGGCGGTATTTACAACTTCGTCACCAAGCGGGGCGATTGTCGCGGCGCGAAGTCAAAGATTTCCTGGACGCAGGTCGAGACCGGCTCCGCCATCACCTGGAAGTATCCGAGCGTGGTGTTGACCGGTGACCATTCCGTGGGTGAGTTTTACTCCGTCGCCCTGACCACCGGCGCGCAACAGGCGGACACCGGGACCAAGATGATTCACATCGGTTCCGATACCTCGAGCACCATCGTGTCCAAAGGTATTTCGGCGGGGCGGGGTCAGAACGCCTACCGTGGTCTGGTCAAGGCGCTGAAGGGTGCGCGCGGGGCGCGCAACTACACGCAGTGCGATTCGCTGTTGCTGGGCAAGGAGTGCGGCGCCCACACCTTCCCGTACCTGGAGGTGCAGGAGCCGACGGCACATGTCGAGCACGAGGCGACCACCTCCCGCATTGGTGAAGATCAGCTGTATTACTGTCGGCAGCGCGGCCTGTCGGCCGAAAATGCGGTGTCCATGATCGTGAACGGATTCTGCAAGGAGGTCTTCACCGAACTGCCGATGGAGTTCGCGGTGGAGGTGCAGCGGTTGTTGAACATTAGCCTGGAGGGCAGCGTCGGGTGAGCGAAGCCTTGTTGAAAGTCAGTGGACTGCGGGTGGCGGCACAGGGTAAGGAGATCCTGCAGGGACTGGACCTGGAAATTTCGTCCGGCGAGGTGCACG
>JAYZWP010000093.1:0-3168 GCA_036142245.1 Pseudomonadota bacterium
ATTCAGGATATTCGTCAACATATCGCCCGGTTGTCGGGTGCGGGTGAGTTACTGGAGATCGACGCCGAGGTGGACCCCGACGAAGAGCTCGGCGCCATCTGCCGCAAGGTGCTGGATGAGAACGGTCCGGCGATCCTGTTCAATGCCGTCAAGGGGTACGACTACCCGGTGCTGGCGAACATGCTGGCCACCCGGGAGCGGATCGCCATGGCCATGGAGGTGGCACCGGACGACCTGGTGGATGCCTATAACGAGCGCACCACCGGAGTGAAGCTGGAGCGCCAGCCGGTCGTCGATACCGGCCCCTGTAAGGAGGTCACCATTCCGCGGGATCAGCTCGACATGCTCAAGCTGGTGCCGCCGATCCTGTCCAATCCGGAAGATGGCGGAGCCTACCTGAACTACGGCCTGTGCATCATGAGGGATCCGGACACCGGCAAGCGCAACATGGGGATCTACCGCCTGCAGTTGCGCGAGGGGAACCGCACCGGGCTCTGGTCGAGTCCCAGCTCCCACGGCGGGACCATCCGCGCCAAGGGCGACATCCTCAACAAACCCACCGAGATCGCGGTCTGCATCGGTCCCGATCCGTTGCTCTACATCGCTTCGCAGATCCCGGGCCTCGATCTGGGCGTCGATGAGATCGAACTGGCCGCTTCCATGCGCGGCGAGCCCTACCCGATGGTCAAGTGCGACACGCTGGATCTCGAAGTGCCGGCGAACTGCGAAATGGTGTTCGAGGGCACCATCATCCCCAACCATAAGGAGGCCGAAGGTCCGTACGGAGAGTATCCGGGCTATTACGGTCCGGTGGGGCAGCAGCCGGTGATCGAGTTTCACCACGCGACCCGCCGCAAGGACCCGGTGTGGCTCTACACCTACCTGGGTCTGCCGCCGACCGAAACCCATGCCATGGGGCAGATGATGGGCGAGGCCGGTTATCTGCAGCGCTTGCGGGCGTCGACAGCGCCCACCGTGAAGGATGTCTATTGTCCCCTCGACATGCACACCATCATCGTGTCGCTGAAGAAAACCTACGAGGAGCAGGCCAAGCACGTCATCTACGATTTGTGGTCGACCCGCGGCGGCAAGACGGTGATCGTCGTGGACGACGATGTCGATCCGCGCAATTCGGAACTGGTGTACTGGGCCATCGCGCAGCGCTGCCATGCCTCGCGTGACGTGATGGTGGTGGACGGCATGTGCACCATCGGTCCTTCGACCGAAAAGTACGGGACCGGTCAGATCGCCAACAAACTTGGTATCGACGCGACGGCGCCGCTGTCCGGTTATCCCGCCATGTCGCGGCCGCGTCCCGAGACCATGGCGCGCGTCAACGAGCGCTGGGGGGAGTTGACCTCTTCCAAGGCGTCGCGGCTGCGCACCGGCACCCGCTGAGGGGCACCATGAAGCTTTACTGGTTCCCGATTTCCGGAAACAGTCGCAAAGCGGTGATGTGTCTGGAGGAGGTCGGGGCGGACTATGACCTGGTCGGCCTCGATTTCCGCAACGGCGAACACAAACGACCGGATTACCTCAAGCTTAATCCCAACGGCCTGGTACCGACTCTGGTGGATGGCGAACTGGTGCTGTGGGAATCCTCGGCAATTCTGGTCTATCTCGCGGAGCAATTTCCGCGCGCCGGATTGTTACCCGAACAACCGGCTGCCCGCGCGGCGATCTATAAATGGCTCGTGTGGCAGCCGGCGAGTTTCATGCCGCATGTTCGGGAACTGCGTCGCCAGCTTATCTTTCTGCCGGAAGCCGAGCGTGACCCTGAACGGACGGCGGCGGCAAAAAACGCCATCGCCGAGAAGATCGCCTTTTTTGGCGATCACCTCGGCGATGGCGACTATCTCGGTGGAAGGTTTTCGGTAGGGGACATCGTTTTTCTGCCCCATGTCCACTACGCGGTGACCGACCTCGGGCTCAGCCTGCCTGACAATGTGGCGCGCTGGTATCAACGGCTGTCGTCGCGGCCGGGTTGGTGGCAGGTGCTGCGCCACGTTGCATGATCCGCAACCGGCGCAGCAGGCGGCTCGGCTTTTGGGAGGCGGCCGGTTGGCCTGTGTCATCCCGGCGTTCCGCGGTGCATTGTGGGCCCGTGGTTTCCGCGATCACCTCGGAACCGAACAGGGCGCTCAGTAGCAGGGCGCTCAGCACCGTTTGGACGACAAAACCCTGGAATCCGTAACCCGCGAGACTGCCGGTCAGCATCAGCGGCGCCAGCCAGATCGCGGCGACGGTGATGCCCAGGATGGGGGCGGCCAGGGCGGCCAGGGCGGCCGTGGTGTGGGCGGCGGAATGGTGGGCGAGATCGAGATCGGTGGTTTTCATGGTCGCGACTCCGTTGTCGGTTGGAGGAGGTCGTCCGGGCACGGCCCGAAGTTGGCGGCCAGTATCCGCTTTGCGATTTCGTTCGGGAATTAGCAAAATCGGCATTTTCTATTTGCGTTTTTGCAAACATCTATGGACTGGGACGATCTGCGCTACTTTCAGGCAGTGGCCGAATCCGGTTCGCTTGCCGGAGCCGCGCGCAAGCTGGCGGTAAACCACTCGACCGTGTTCCGGCGCCTGAATGCTCTTGAAGGGTCGCTCGGCGTCAGGCTGTTCGACCGTATCGAAGGCCGCTATGTGCTGACCGGTGCCGGTGAGGAAATGGCGCAATCCGCCAACCGTGTCGAGGAGGAGGTCAGCGCCATCGAGCGCCACCTTGCGAGCAAGGACTTTCAGCTCAGCGGAAACCTGCGGGTTACCACCACCGAAGCGGTCGCGGAGGGTTACCTGATGGATCAGGTGGTCGAGTTCCACCGCCGCTATCCGGAGATCGTTGTCGATCTCGTGGTGGGCTATCAGGTCTACGACCTGAGCAAGCGCGAAGCGGATATCGCCATCCGGCCCGGTATTGTCCCGCCGGAGCACCTGATCGCCCGGCGCCTGGTGCGGTTACGCTGGGCGGTGTACGGCACTGCCGGATATGCCCGGCGTCACGGTGCTCCACGCCGTGTGGAGGATCTTGTCGAGCACCGGTTGATCGGGTTCTCCGACCTGACCGTAGGCGGGTTATCGTTCGATTGGGCGCGAAGACTGGCCGGCGGGCGGGGGTTGGTATTCACCAGCAACAATCTGCTCGTGCAGCGTCACGCCGCCAGGACCGGCATCGGGCTG
>JAYZWP010000094.1:0-4376 GCA_036142245.1 Pseudomonadota bacterium
GACCGCTCGTAGGCCAGCTCCGAGGTGACCTGCTGCCAGCCGTTGCCAATCTCGCCGACCACCATGTCGTCCGGCACCTCGACGTTCTTCATCACCACCTCGTTGAAGTGATGGGCACCGGTCAGAAGCGGAATGGGGCGAATCTCGAGCCCGGGAGCCGACAGATCGATGATCAGCTGCGACAGGCCGGCGTGGCGCTCCTGGGTGCGCTCCGCGGTGCGGCACAGAATGATGAAGTAGTGGCTGCGGTGGGCGTTGCTGGTCCAGATCTTGGTGCCGTTGACGACCCAACCCCCGTCGATCTTCTCGGCCCGGGTACGCACCGACGCGAGGTCCGAACCACTCCCCGGTTCACTCATGCCGATGGCGAAGAAACGCTCTCCGGAAGCCAGGTGTGGCAGGATTTCCTGCTTCTGCCGCTCGGTACCGAACCGCAGCAATGTCGGCCCGGTCTGCCGGTCACCCACCCAGTGGGCAGCGACCGGCGCCCCGACCGCGAGCAGCTCCTCGGTGACCACGAAGCGCTCCAGGGCGCTGCGCTCATGCCCGCCGTACTGCTTCGGCCAGGTCATACCGAGCCATCCCTGCTGGGCCAGCCGGCGGCTGAACTGCGGGTCGAATCCGCCAAGCCAGCGATCGCACCCCGGCACGAACAGCCCGTCCGCAATGGCGCTCTGAACGAATTCGCGCACTTCCCGCCGCAAGGTTTCGCAGGCAGGCGGTAGCGTCGCCCCCTGAATGCGGATACCAGTCGTCGTCAAACGCCCTCCCCCGATCGATGGCCGTTGAAAATCGGTCTCTTTGTACAGATATTTCCCCCCCTGACAAGGGTCGTCAGGGTTCCGGCATTGTAACGACTGCGCTCGCCCTTCGAAACAGCGACGCGCCGCCGAAGGGACATTCAGCGGCTCGCCAACGATTTATCCACCACTTCGAACAGATCCGTGGAGAGCTGCCGCGCTGCCAACCGCTCGAGGCTGGCCTTCATCAGCCGCCGGCGTTCCGGCTCGAAGCGGCGCCAGCGCGTGAAAGCCCCGGCCATGCGGGCCGCCAGTTGCGGATTGGTGCCGTCCAGTTGCAGCACCAGCTCCTCCAGCATCCGGTAACCGGCGCCGTCGATCCGGTGGAACCGCACCGGATTGCCCTGCACAAAAGCTCCCACCAGCGCGCGGACCCGGTTCGGATTGCGCAGCGAGAAAGCGGGGTGCTTGAGCAAGGCGGCTACCGCCGGCAGCGTTTCTTCCCGGCGCGACATTGCCTGCACGCTGAACCACTTATCCAGCACCAGCGGGTCCTGCTGCCAGCGGGCGTGGAAATCCGCCAACGCCTGTTCGCGCTCCGGACGGTCGAGGTGGGAGAGCACGGTCAGAGCGGCGATTTCGTCGGTCATGTTGCGCGCGTTGCGGAACTGGGTGATCGCCATGGCGGCGCCGACCGTGGCATCGGCATCGGCGACGTAACCGAGTGCGAGGTTGCGCAGCGCCCGCCAACCGGGTCCATCTGGATTGCCGGCAGCCGCCGGCGCCTCGCAACGGCTGTACAGATCGCGCCACAACCCCGCATGGGTGGACGCGAACGCCGTGCGCACCGTTCGCAGCGCCGCATGAATCGCATCAGGATCCACCGGTTCCAGCTGGTCGGCGAGATAACTCTCAGAGGGTAACTGCAGCAGTTGTGCAAGCAGGGCAGGATCCGGCGCTTGTGCGTCCAGCAGCCGCCCGACCGCCGCCAACAGCACCTCGCTGACCGGCCGCGGCGATGCGCTGCCAGACAGTGCCAGCAGTTCACGCTGCATGAGGCTCTGCCCTGCGTCCCAGCGGTTGAACGGGTCATCGTCGTGGGCAAGCCGAAAGGCGAGAGCGTCGTCATCCGCCTTCAGGTGGAGCTTCACCGGTGCCGAGAACCCCCGCAGCACGGAAGGCACCGGTGGCGTCTCCACATGGGTGAAAACGAACTTATGAACCGGTTCGGTGAGTTCCAGCAGGCGCTCGGCCGGACCCGGCTGCGCCTCCCCTTCGAGTTGCAACGGCAACCCGTTGCCGTCGCTGCCGAGCAGACTCACCGAAAAGGGAATATGCAGCGGCTGCTTTTCCGGTTGCCCCGGCGTCGGCGGACAGGTCTGGCGCACCAGCAACGTATAGGTTGCAGCACGGGGATCATGTTCCGTGGCCACGTCCAGCTCCGGCGTCCCGGCCTGACGGTACCAGCGGCGAAACTGCGCAAGGTCCGCATCGTTGGCCTGCTCCATGGCGCGGACGAACTCCTCCACCGTCACTGCCTGACCGTCGTGGCGCGCGAAGTAAAGGTCCATCCCGCGCCGAAAACCGGCAGGGCCCAGCAGGGTGTGGATCATCCGGACCACCTCGGCGCCCTTGTTATAGACGGTGGCGGTGTAGAAATTGTTGATCTCGATGTAGCTGTCGGGCTGCACCGGATGGGCCATGGGGCCGGCATCCTCGGCGAACTGATGGGTTCGCAGGAGCCGGACGTCCTGGATCCGTTTCACTCCCCGGCTGCCCATGTCGCCGCTGAACTGCTGGTCGCGAAAGACGGTGAGTCCCTCCTTGAGGCTCAACTGAAACCAGTCGCGGCAGGTGATCCGGTTGCCGGTCCAGTTGTGGAAGTACTCGTGCGCGATCACCGCTTCGATGTTCTGGTAGTCGAGGTCGGTGGCGCTTTGCGGGCTGGCCAGAACGTACCGGGAATTGAAGATGTTGAGCCCCTTGTTCTCCATGGCGCCCATGTTGAAATCGTTCACCGCGACGACCATGTAGATATCGAGATCGTACTCGCGTCCGAACTGCTCCTCATCCCAGCGCATCGCGCGTTTCAGGGACGCCATGGCGTGGTCGCACTGCGCGGCGTTCTGCGCCTCGACATAGAACTCCAGCGCGACGTCGCGACCGGATGCGGTTTCGAACCGGTCAGCCACCCGCACCAGCGGACCGGCCACCAGCGCGAACAGATAACTGGGCTTGGGGAAGGGGTCGTCCCAGGTGACCCGGTGGCGGCCATCCGGCAGCTCCCTGCGATCTACCGGATTGCCGTTGGACAGCAGCACCGGGCAACTGTCGCGGTCCGCCTCGATGGTGGTTCGAAACCGCGCCATCACATCGGGCCGGTCGGGGAAATAGGTGATCTTGCGGAACCCTTCGGCTTCGCATTGCGTACAAAACAGCGGTCCGGAACGGTAGAGCCCCTCCAGCGCGGTGTTCTCCTGGGGCCGGATCAGGGTCTCGACGACCAGTTCGCAGCGGTCCGGGACACTCTCCAGCCGGAGTGATCTGTCGGTGCGACTGTACTCGCTCGGGCGCAACGCCTGCCCGTCCAGTGAGATGCCGCGCAGCGTGAGCGCCTCCCCATCGAGAATCAGCGGTGCGGTGACCGCCGCGGCCTCCCGGCGCCGCAGTTTGAGCGCAGCACGCACTTCCGCCCGGTCGTCGAACAGCCGCACCAGCAGGTCGATCTCGTCGACCAGAAAGTCGGGCGGCCGGTACTCGTCGAGGCGCCGCGTCCGGGGAGTTGCATCACGCATGGTCTGTCACCGCCTGTCTCGCAAATCGCTGATGTGGTGGATGGCTCGACCCGTCATACGCCGCAGCTGATCGTCAGGCGACCTGCAACGCAACCCGGTAGCCCGTAAATTTGCGCACGTTGAGCACGCCGCTATCGAGTATCAGGTACTGTCCCTTGATGCCGATCAACCGGCCCCGCACCACCGGCGTCTTGTCCAGATTGAGTGCCTTGACCCGGTCGGGATAACGCATCACCGGATAATCGATTGCGGTTACCCGCGCGTCGGGCAAATACCGGATCCCTCCCCGGAACGTTTCGTTCAGGGCATCGATGCGGGTACGCGTCCTGTCCAGCAGCCGGCGGCACTCGTCGACCAGGTCCAGCGGCTCCGGGTCGCCTTTCAGCATCCTCTGCCAGCTTGTCTTGTCACTCACGTACTCGGCAAGGGCCACCTCGACCAAACCGGCCAGATGACGTGACGCGGTGGCCAGGATCGGCAGTGCCCGCACCGCTCCCTGGTCGATCCAGCGGGTCGGGATCTGCCCCTGCCGGGTAATGCCGACCTTGAGACCGGAGGAGAGCGCCAGATAGACCACGTGGGGCTGCATGCAGTGCGACGCGCCCCATTCCGGTTCCCGGCAGGTTCCGTCAGCGTAGTGACAACGCTCCGGACGCACGATACAGATGTCGCACGCGGCCAACGACCGAAAACAGGGGTAGCAATACCCCTGATTGAAACTCTTGGTGGTCTTGCGGCCACACGCGGTACAGAACACTTCCCCATCAAACGCGAGCTGCAGCTCGGCGCCCAGACACCGGTTCAGCGGGTGAGGCGCGCCGTCCAGCGGCAGGGCGTAGGC
>JAYZWP010000095.1:0-4292 GCA_036142245.1 Pseudomonadota bacterium
CCGTTTTTTCAGCACGGTCCGCGCATAGCGGCTCAGCTGGGTCATGGTGCGGTCGCCACTCAGGTCGAGCCAGAGAATCGGCTGGGCGCCGGTTTCCAGCTTGGCGACCACCGGGTAGTCGGCGTCATCGGGCAGCTGGGCGATGGCCTGGTTGACCTTCGCCTGCACCTCGTTGAAGGCGACGTCCACGTCCTTGCCCAGTTCGAAGATGATGATCACCATGGAGACGCCCGGCCGGGAAGACGACTCGATGCGTTCGATCCCGGGAATGCTGTTCACCATGGTCTCGATGACGTTGGTCACCGCCGCATCCATCACCTCCGGGTTGGCGCCCTGCAGGTTGGTGAGGATGGACACCGCCGGGAATTGAATCTGCGGATAGCGGTCCACTCCGATGCGCTGGTAGGCGATGAGACCGAACAGCACGATCAGTGCGCTCAGCATGAACGCCAGGATATGGCGTTTGATCGATAACTCGGGGATGGTCATGACGCTTCTCCCGCTGGACGATTTAAGTCGGCTACAGGTCCGCCCGACCCTTAGTGCTCCGCCGCCGTGGTGCGAACCGGGACGCCATCGGACAGGTAGTAGGCGCCCTGTCCCGCGACCGTTTCGCCCGGTTCGATACCGGACAGCACCTCGATACCGTCAGGCAGGGTCTCGCCGATCTCCAGCACCCGCTGCCTGGCGACGCCGTCTTCTATCACGTACGCCACGTCGCCAGCCGGCCGCAGCACGACGCTCACGTCAGGCAGTACGACGCTCTCCCGGGTGGCGAGGATCACTTTGCCGTCAACGCTCCCCCCGGGGCGCCAGCCGCCCGGATTGTCCAGATCGACGATCACCTCCAGAGCGCGGTTGCTGCTGCCTACCATGGGGCGCAGTTCGCTGATGTTGCCGTTGACGATTTCCCCGCGCACCGTGGGCGATTCGAGGCGGACAGGTAAGCCTGGCCGCAGCCGGTCCACCACCGTTTCAGGGAACGGCAGATGTATCTTGAGACGGTCCGTCGTCGATAAATGGAACAGCACCGTGCCCTTGTCGACGAAGGTGCCGTTGGATACCAGGCGCTGCTGCACCTCTCCGGTAACCGGAGCGCGCACCTGGGTCTTGTCGAGATTACGCTCGGCGATGTCGAGTCGTGCCCGGGCCGTGACGAGCTGCTCGCCCAGGGCCTTGAGGTTGGATTCCGCGTCGTCCAGCGCGGTTTCACTGACGAAATCGTCGGCGACCAGACTGCGGTAGCGTTTCACCAGCCGTTGTTGGTTTTCCACCAGCGCTTCCAGCCGGTTTACCTCGCCTCGCTGGCTGCGCAGTTCGTTACGGTAGTCCACCGGATCGATCTGCGCGAGCAGCGCACCGGCTTCGACCCGATCGCCGATGTCGGCGTTGATGGAGACAATGCGACCGGCGACCTCGGCGGCGATGTTGGGCGCGGTCTGTGTTTCGATGTAGCCGGTCGCTTCCTCCACCACCTCGACGGTCCGCGTCTGCGCTACAAGGGTTTCGACGAGGGTCGCGGGCCGACCCTCCCGCTCGGTAGCCGCCTCGTCACCGCCGCAGCCGGACAGCAGCGCCGCGCTCATCAGCAGGCCGGGCAATGTCCCGTAACGTCCTGTCGAGCCTGCTCGGGGCATCCGTTCCTCCTTAACACACAAGGTAACCGTGAGACGCCGGCAGGGGGATTCGACACGCGGCGCGTTTACCGGGCATCGATACGGGGCACCCGGATCGATGCCCCAACGGTGCTGAGCATTCTTGAGGTGCCCGGCGGGGCGATATTAGCACCGCGTCAGGGCCGCTCCGTCACCGTGCGGCGCGTAACCGTTCAGCGGCCGTGGTCAGCATCGTTTCCGTGGTTTCCCAGTCGATGCAGCCGTCGGTGATGGAGACCCCGTAGCGCAGTTGGGTCGGATCCCGCGGCAGCGCCTGGTTGCCGGCTTCCAGGTGGCTTTCCACCATGAGGCCGACCAGGTTGCGATTGCCTTCGACCACCTGAGTGATGCAGTGCTCCATCACCAGCGGCTGAAGTTCCGGCTTTTTCTGCGAGTTGGCGTGGCTGCAGTCGACGACCAGCGCCTCACGCAGTCCTGCGCTTCTGAGGTGCGCCGCGGCCTGGGCGAGACTCTCGGAGTCGTAGTTCGGTTCCGGCCCGCCACGCAGGACCAGATGCGCGTACGGGTTGCCGCGCGTGCGCACCACCGCGGATTGACCATCCATGGTGATACCGAGGAACGAGTGGCCGCTCGCCGCCGATTTCATGGCGTTGACGGCCACATCGATGCTGCCGTCGGTGCCGTTCTTGAAACCGACCGGAGTGGACAGGCCACTGGCCATTTCGCGATGGGTCTGGGATTCCGTGGTGCGGGCACCGATCGCATTCCAGGAGATCAGGTCGCCCAGATACTGCGGCATGATGGGATCCAGCGCCTCGGTGCCGGTGAGCAGCCCTTTGCCCGCCAGCTCCAGCAGCAGTTCACGGGCCTTGAAGACACCCTCCTCGATGTGAAACGAGTCATCCAGGCGGGGGTCGTTGATAAACCCTTTCCAGCCGGTCGCCGTGCGTGGTTTTTCGAAGTAGACGCGCATTACCGGCAGGATCTGATCGGCCACCTTTTCGTTCAATGCCAGCAGCCGGTCCGCATACTCCCGGGCGGCTTTCAGGTCGTGGATGGAGCAGGGGCCGACCACGACGAACAGGCGCGGGTCGCGGTGGTCCAGAATGTCGGCGATGCTGGCGCGGCCTTCGGCGACGACGCGGCTTTTCGCATCGTCCAGGGGCAGTTGCCGGCGCACCTCGTTGGGCGTCGGCAGCGGATCGAGAGTCAGCACGTTGATGTTGGTCAGCGTTTCCATGGCATTACTGTCGGTCGGGCAGGCCAGACCGGTGAGGCAGAATGGCGACCCTGCCAACCGATAGTCCGGCCAGGATTCCTGATGCGGAACGGAGGAACTAAACTCGCCGCGCAGGGGGAGCGCGCGACGCTAACCCGACAAGTTTACCGCGGGAACGATACCGAACGATGGATGTCGCGAGCCTCGAAGCCAACGCCTGGACAGAACCCGATGCCGGTGAAGTTCGTGACATCACCCTGGATGGTGTGCGGTATCGCCTGCGTCACTGGCCCGGCAACGAGAGGCAGCGGTTGCTGATGCTGCACGGCTGGATGGATAACTCCGCCAGCTTCGCCCTGCTGGCCCGGGCGCTGGGTCGCGATTTCGATCTGTTCGCCCCCGACTGGCGCGGTTTCGGCGCTTCCGACTGCCCACCGGGCGGTTACTGGTATCCGGACTACTTCCGGGACCTGGAACTGCTGGTGGACGAATTGTTTGGGGAACAGCCGGCCACGCTCGTGGGACACAGCATGGGGGGCAACATCGCCGGCCTGTATGCCGGTATTCGGCCGGATCGGGTCGGCCGCCTCGTGACGGTCGAGGGGTTTGGCATGGTGCCGGTCGCGAGCGACCGGGCTCCCGGGCGCTATCGGGCCTGGCTCGACGGCTTGCGTCAGCCGCCAAGGTTTCGCAGCTATCCCGATTTCGCCACTTACGCCGAGCGGCTGAAGCGTCTGCATCCGCGCATGGATGACGCCAAGGCCAACTGGCTGGCGCGCTGCTGGGGTCGGCAACGGGTGGATGGCGCCGTGGAAGTGAATACGGACCCTCGCCACAAATTGCCCAATCCGGTGCTCTATCGGTTGGATGAGGCGATGGCATGTTGGCGGGAGATCACGGCGCCGGTGCTCTGGGTCCAGGGTGACGATTCCGATTACCTGCGCGCGCTGGAGGACGGCGACCATGACCCGGGTCTGGCGGCGCGCCGCGCCTGTTTTCGGCATATCACCACGGTGCAGATGAAAGATGCCGGCCACATGCTCCACCACGATGTGCCGGAGCAACTCGCCGCGTGCATCAGAGAGTTCTTGACGGGCGCCTGAGTCAAGCCGGGCCCGCCGCGCGTTGCCGTGCCACGGGCGATCCATTAGCCTGCCCGCTCGATCAGCGCCCCGGCGCATACCGAATGTCTCTCCTGCCAGGTTAGGCGGGGGAATCCAGAATCCAGAGTGCAGAGGAGGCCTCATGACCGCACCGATTAGTCAGCACCGGATGAAATGGGCCACTGCCCTGCCTGAGTTGACTCCGGGCCCTCTGCCGGTGGCGCCGTTCGTGGACCCGGAGTTCTTCGAGAAAGAGCGCGAGCGTATTTTCAAACGGGCCTGGCTGGAGGTGTGCCGGGAAGACCAGATCCCCGACCCCGGGGATTATCTGGTGGTGCCGATGGCGGTCTGGCG
>JAYZWP010000096.1:0-4777 GCA_036142245.1 Pseudomonadota bacterium
GGGGCGGCGCTTTCTCCGGCAAGGACCCGTCCAAGGTGGACCGGTCCGCCGCCTACGCCTGCCGTTACGTGGCCAAGAACCTGGTGGCCGCCGGCATCGCCGCGCGCTGCGAGATCCAGGTTTCCTACGCCATCGGCGTCGCGGAGCCGACCTCCATCTCGGTGGATACTTTCGGCACCGGCATGATCGACGAGGCCCGTATCATCTCGTTGATCCGGCAGCATTTCGACCTGCGCCCCAAGGGCATCGTCCAGATGCTCGACCTGCTGCGCCCGATCTACGCGGCGACCGCCGCCTATGGTCACTTCGGTCGGCAGGACGTCGACCTGCCCTGGGAGAAGACCGACAAGGCCGCGCAGCTGCGCGACGCGGCCGGGTTGGGCGAGTTGCGCAAGGTCGGCTCTTAAACCGGCGGGCATCACAGAAAACGACCGGCTGATCCGCCGCGACGGCGCGGGCGGCCGGCAGGACATTGGAGTGACACTATGAGTGCTGTACAGCCGGCGGCCAGGACCGCCGCCGACTTCAAGGTGGCGGACATCGGTCTGGCCGAATGGGGCCGCAAGGAGATCGCCATTGCCGAGAGCGAAATGCCGGGGCTGATGGCGTTGCGGGAAGAGTACGCGGATCAGCAGCCCCTCGCGGGTGCGCGCATCGCCGGCTCCCTGCACATGACCATTCAGACCGCCGTGCTGATCGAAACCCTGGTGGCCCTGGGTGCCGAGGTGCGCTGGGCCTCCTGCAACATTTTCTCCACCCAGGATCACGCCGCGGCGGCGATCGCCGAGCGGGGCATCCCGGTATTCGCCTACAAGGGGGAGACCCTGGAAGAGTATTGGGACTACACCCACCGCATTCTGGAATGGCACGACGGCGGCTGCCCCAACCGGATTCTGGATGACGGCGGGGACGCGACCCTGCTGGTGATTCTCGGCGCCAGGGCCGAGGCGGACCCCAGCGTGCTGGATAATCCCGGCAGCGAGGAGGAGGTGGCGCTGTTCAACGCCATCAAGCAGCGGCTCGAGTCGGAACCGGGCTGGTACGGTGCCCGCAAGGCGGCAATCGACGGTGTCACCGAGGAGACCACCACCGGGGTGCATCGTCTATACCAGATGGCCGCCAAAGGTGAATTACCCTGCCCCGCCATCAATGTGAACGACTCGGTGACGAAATCGAAGTTCGACAACCTGTACGGCTGCCGCGAGTCCCTGGTCGATGGGATCAAACGGGCTACCGACGTGATGATCGCCGGCAAAATCGCCGTGGTTTGCGGTTACGGCGATGTCGGTAAGGGGTGCGCCCAGTCCCTGCGCGGTTTGGGTGCCACCGTCTGGGTGACGGAGATCGACCCGATCTGCGCCTTGCAGGCCGCCATGGAGGGGTTTCGGGTGGTCACCATGGATGCCGCGGCTTCCCAGGCGGATATCTTCGTCACCGCCACCGGGAATCTGAACGTCATCAACCATGACCACATGGCGGCGATGAAGAATCAGGCGATCGTCTGCAACATCGGCCATTTCGACAATGAGATCGATGTTGCCAGCCTGAATCAGTACCCGTGGGAAAACATCAAGCCCCAGGTGGACCACGTCATCTTTCCGGACGGCAAGCGCATCATCCTGCTGGCACAGGGGCGGCTCGTGAATCTGGGGTGCGCCACCGGTCACCCCAGTTTCGTCATGTCCAATTCCTTCACCAACCAGGTGCTGGCGCAGATCGAGTTGTTCCAGCGGCGCGACAGTTACGAGAACCGTGTCTACGTGCTGCCGAAACAGCTGGACGAGAAGGTCGCGAGTCTGCACCTGAAACAGATTGGTGCCGAGTTGACCCGGCTCTCGCCGAAGCAGGCGGCCTATATCGGCGTGGCGGCCGATGGTCCGTACAAACCGGAACACTATCGGTACTGAGGTGGCGCGCAGCGGCGTGACGACGGGAGAGAGCGACGGTCCGGTTCTGAGTGTCGAATTCTTCCCGCCGAAAACAGAGCAGGGCGCCGCGATTCTGGCGAAAACCCGCGGCGAGCTGGCGGCCATAGCCCCGGCCTACGCGTCGGTCACCTTCGGTGCGGGTGGCACCACCCGCAGCGGCACCATGGAGACGGTCAGCGCCATCCTGCGGGAGGATCCGTTTCCCGCCGCTCCGCATATCTCCTGTATCGGCGCCACCCGGGCACAGATCGGCGAACTGCTCGATCGATATCTGGATCTTGGCGTGCGGCGGGTGGTCGCCCTGCGGGGCGATCTGCCGTCCGGCAGCGGCAGTGCCGGGGGCGATTTTCGTTACGCCAACGAGCTGGTCAGTTTCATCCGTGAAACGACCGGCGACCGGTTCATCATCGAGGTGGGGTGTTACCCGGAGGTGCATCCCCAGGCGCCGAGCGCGGCGGCGGATCTTGAGAATTTCAGGCGCAAGGTGTCAGCCGGCGCAGACGCCGCCATCTCCCAGTATTTCTTCAACCCCGACGCCTATTTCCGCTTCGTTGACGACGTCACGGCATTGGGCGTGACGGTACCCATCGTGCCGGGGGTGATGCCCCTCACCAACCACACGCAGTTGGCCCGTTTTTCCGACGCCTGCGGTGCCGAGATTCCCCGCTGGATCCGCAAGCGCCTGGAAGGCTACGGCGACGACCTGGAGGCGATCCGCGCCTTCGGCGAGGAGGTCACCATCCGGCTGGTTGGCACGTTGTTGGAGGGCGGCGCGCCGGGCGTCCATTTCTACACCATGAACCGGTCCGGGCCGACGCTGGCGGTGGCGCGGGCGCTCGGACTCGGGACGGCCGGGTGATTGCGGCGCGCATCCGGCGCGCCCGAACAGGGTAGACCACGACAATGGCAGACAAGGGTATTCAACAGCTTCTACACAACAACCGCGACTGGTCCGACGGCATGCGGGCCAGCGACCCGGAGTTCTTTCCCACTCTGGCGCAGCAGCAAAGTCCGCACTATTTGTGGATCGGCTGTGCCGACAGCCGCGTGCCGGCGAATCAGATCGTGGGACTGCTGCCGGGCGAACTGTTCGTCCACCGTAACGTCGCCAACGTGGTGGTGCACAGTGACCTCAACTGTCTGTCGGTGGTGCAGTTCGCCGTCGATGTGCTCAAGGTCGAGCACATCATCGTTTGCGGTCATTACGGTTGCGGCGGCGTGCGCGCGGCGCTGGAGGACAGCCGCCTGGGATTGGTCGACAACTGGTTACGTCACGTGCAGGACGTGGCAAGGCGTCACGAGGGGGAGCTGGCGACCCTGGGTGACACCGACGCCCGTCACGCCCGGCTCTGCGAATTGAATGTACTGGAACAGGTGCTGAATTTGTGCGGCACTACCACGGTCCAGGACGCCTGGCGGCGGGGGGCCAGCCTGTCGGTCCACGGCTGGATTTATGGTCTTGACGACGGGCGGCTGCGCGATCTCGGTATCTCGCTGTCAGGAATCGAGGCGCTGGCAACGGTGCGCCAGGGCGGGTTCGCCGCGGCGGACCACCAGCAGTCGTAATGTTCATGGCCGCTGCGATGGCGGTGCCGGGTGCCGGTTGCCCGCCGCCCGCCGTGGCGATTTGTCCGGTACGCGGGAGTACGCCGTGAGTGCCAACCGCGATTTCATTCGGCGTGATTTGGCGGTGGTATGGCACCCCTGCACGCAAATGAAGGACCATGAGCAGATGCCGCCGATCCCCATTCGCCACGGCGAGGGAGTCTATCTGGAGGATTTCGACGGCAACCGATACATCGATGCTGTCAGCTCCTGGTGGGTGAACCTGTTCGGACACGGTAATCCCCGCATCCGGGCGGCCATCCAGCAGCAGGCGGAGAAGTTGGAGCATGTGATTCTCGCCGGCTTCACTCATGAAGCCGTGGTGGATCTGTCCGAGCGGCTGGTGGCCTTGACGCCGGCGGGTCTCGACAAGTGCTTCTACGCCGACAACGGCTCCTCCGCGGTGGAGGTGGCTCTGAAAATGAGCTTCCACTACTGGCGCAACCGGGGACAGGCCGCGCGCCGGCGATTCGTCAATCTCGCCAACAGCTACCACGGCGAGACGCTCGGTGCCCTGGCCGTCGGCGATGTCGGTCTGTACAAGCAGACCTATGCCGATCTGCTGCTCGAACCGATTACCGTGCCCAGCCCGGACTGTTTCCACCGTGAGCCGGGAGAGTCCTGGCGCGACTACTCCGAGCGAATGGTAGCGCCCATGGAGGAGACCCTGGCGCGGCATGCCGACGAGGTCTGCGCCGTCATTCTGGAGCCCCTGGTCCAGGCCGCCGGCGGCATGCGTATGTATCACCCCGTCTACCTCAGCCGGGTCCGGGAACTGTGCGACCGCTACCAGGTGCATCTGATCGCCGACGAGATCTGCACCGGCTTCGGGCGCACCGGCACCCTGTTCGCTTGCGAGCAGGCGCACATCACCCCCGATTTCATGTGCTTGTCCAAAGGGCTTACCGGAGGTTTCCTGCCGCTTTCGGTGGTGCTCACGTCGAACCGGGTCTATGACGCCTTCTACGGCGATTATCAGAATCTCACCGCGTTTCTCCACTCCCACAGCTACACCGGCAACGCGCTGGCCTGCGCCGCGGCTCTGGCCACACTGGACATTTTTGAACAGGACGACACCATCACCGCCAACCGTGCTCTCAGTGAGGCACTGCGGATTGCCACGGAACGGTTCAAGGATCACCCCCGTGTCGGGGAGGTGCGCCAGACGGGGATGGTCGTCGCCATCGAGCTGGCGCAGGATCCGAAGGCCCGGAAACCCTTTCCCTGGCAGGAGCGCCGTGGCC
>JAYZWP010000097.1:0-4710 GCA_036142245.1 Pseudomonadota bacterium
GCCGCACCCGGCGTGGGACACACTGGTGCGCGTCACCGCCCAGGTGCGCAAAGCGCACGGTCTGGACATTCACATCGGCCGTCATCTGGCGGCGCTGCTGCGTGCCGCCGGGCTGCAGGATGTCGCGGTTCAGGCATTTTCCCTGGTCTGGAAACCGGGCGACCTTTATCAGTACCTCCTCATCAACTTTGCCGAGCTGCATCGCGAAAAGATTGTGGACGCCGGCCTGCTGAGCGACCAGGAAATGACCGATCTGGGCGAATCGCTGCGTGCCCACCTCGACCAGCCGGAAACCCTCGTCGTGCATCCGCTGCTATTCCAGGCCTGGGGCCGCAAGCCGGGATAGTGAACCGGATTTGAATCGATGACGACTCAGAGGATGCCGATGTTGGCCCGGAGACATGCGTCATTCGATGCGGCCGAAGATCGACGGCTTTGCGACTCGTGGGACACGGCAACCACGGACACCCTCTGGCGATTCGGACGCTTCCCCCGGGGCGCATCCGTCAACTCCGAAAGAATCCAAAAATCCCGCTTAATGTATTTGTTATAGGGAGCTATTTTTTAATTTATTCGCAAACGACTTGAAGCGCAGGCGACCTCAGTCAACGGCGCCACCCCAGGGACCCAACGCCCTGGGACGGCTCTCCAGCACCCTTCCATGTTGAGTAGGTTGGCCGGGAACGCAGGGAACTTCGGGGGCACCGCGCCTGACCGGCGACCGGCGTTCCCGGCAAACGCCTCCAAGCGCCTCCAAGCGCCTCCAAGCGCCTCAAGAACCAGCGCCAAGGACCAGCGCCCCATCGCGAACCGGGATACGCTCGCCGGGATCGTGGTCCATTCGCACCATACCTTCCTCGCCGTTCAAGCGGTAATGCACCTCGTAACCGGCAAACTTCTGCTGGGAGTCGTGCACCGTTGAACAGCGGTTCTCGGTGGTAACGGAAGTGTTGTTCTTCTGCATCTGCTCCTGCACCTTGTTGCCGCCGTAGCCTCCCGCCGCCGCGCCGGCGATAGTGGCGATCTTCTTGCCGCTGCCGCCGCCTATCTGGTTGCCCACCAGGCCGCCCACGACAGCACCGGTAACCGTACCAATAATCTGTTTGTCGTCTTTGACCGGTTCCTGCCGCGTCACGGCGACCTGTTCACACACCTGACGCGGGACGGTCACGGTTTCGGTCAACTCCTTCACTTTCAGCACTTCGGCGTACTCCGCTTCCTTGTCGAGCAAACCGAACCCCGCGATAGCGCCGCCGGCCGTCACCACCACGGCACCGATCACCCCACCAATCAGCAAGTTCTTGTCCATCGCGACCCCCTGTGTTCATTGATGCAGACTGAACGTGGCAGCCATCCCGCCTTCACTGGCGCGACACCCCACAGCCCGGTACGACAAGTGGACCGCCGCTTGGTTCCGCAAATATGACAACAATCTGTACGGATTGTAAACAAACGTCACAATCCTAAACTTTCGGCAATCGCCTGGCCGGCCAAGCAGCCGCCCCGGGCCACCACTTGCAGCGATAACCTGTGATCCACCGGGCCGCTAAACCGACGAGGTCAGCTTCAATCCGATGATCCCGGCAAGTATCAGGGCGATGCTGGCCAATCGTGCGGCACTGACCGGTTCCCCCAGCAGCGCCATGCCGAGCATGGCGGTACCGACCGCGCCGATGCCTACCCAGACGCTGTACGCGGTGCCGACAGGCAGCGTTTTCATGGCGACGCCCAACAACCAGATGCTGACAAGCATGCCGATGATGGTCCCGACCGAGGGCCACAACCGCGTGAAACCGTGCGAGTATTTGAGTCCGATGGCCCAGCCGATCTCGCACAGACCCGCCAGAACGAGAATACCCCAGGGCATGATGCCTCCCATCTGAGCCCGGCAAACAGAATCCGGTTACGTTAAACGAAGGTGGTGGCCGGTCGTGGTGAAACGGCGACGGTGCGTTGCCCGATCAACCCGCCTCGCCCAGGTTCCGGCGGGCATCGGCAAGCTCTGAGACCGCTTCGCTGAGCACGCCTCGCGCGGTGCGCAAAAACAGTCCGGCGATGGCCACTCCGACCAGAAGATCCGGCCAGAGCGAACCGGACCAGCCGACCAGCGCCGCGGCAGCCAACACCGCGCTGTTGGCGACAAGGTCATTGCGGGAACAGAGCCAGGTCGAACGGAAATTGATGTCATCGGTGCGATGGCGCCACAGCAGCGCAAAACACAGCGCGTTGGCCAGCAGCGCCGCACCGCCGATCAGCGCCATGACCGGCGCCAGCGGCGGCGCCCCGGCCTGGAGCCTGACAACGGCATCCACCAGTACCCCAACCCCGAACAGCAGCATGATGACACCTTTCACCAGCGCCGCCCGGGCGCGCCAGACGGCATCCCGCCACAGCACGAAGAGGCTGAAACCATAAACCAGCGTATCGCCAAGCATGTCCAGGGAATCGGCGAGCAGTGCGGTTGAGCCGGCCAGCCAGCCGGCGATGAACTCGATGCAGAACATCACGGCATTCACGCTCAGCACGGTCACCAGCACCCACCGCTGGCGCGAGCGCAGCGCCGTCAGTTCCTCGGTTTTGGATTGACAACAGACATCCATCGGCTCTTATCCGCAGTGTCAACCGGCTCGGTCCCGACCGGCTCCGGCGCAGAGCGCAATCACCCGGTCACGGGAGGCAGCGGCTCGCGGCCGAGCAGCAGATCCGCGGCCTTCTCGCCGATCATGATAGAGGGTGCGTTGGTGTTGCAGCCGGTTACCCGCGGCATGATGGAACAATCCGCCACCCGCAGCCGGGCGACCCCGTTCACGCGCAGATTGCCGTCCACCACCGCCCGGGGGTCGCTGCCCATGCGGCAGGTGCCGGCGGGATGGGCCGCCGTCCAGCAGTTCTGGCGCAACCAGTCATCCAACCGGGCGTCGGAGACGACATCATCTCCGGGTGTCACCTCGCCGCCTACCGCGTCCCGCAATGGCGCCTGCCGGTAGATGGACCGCACGGCACGCACCCCGTCGCGCAGGGTTTGCAGGTCGCGCGGCACCGCGAGCAGATTCCAGGCGATGCGCGGCGCCGCCTTCGGATCGGCGCTCTGCAGGGTGACTTCTCCCCGGCTGCGCGGATGCAGCACCGCGACACGGCAGCTGATCTGATGGCCCAGCGGTTTGCGCAGACCGGGAAACCAGAGCCGCGCCTCCGGGCCGATCGGACTGGGAATGAGTTCCACATCCGGCCGCTCGCTGTCGGGCTGGGTGCGGATAAAGCCAAGCGCCCCGAAGGGCATCGAGGCCGCCGCGCCCCGGCCGGTGAACAGCCAGCGCAGGACCGACCCGACCATCCGGTCGAACCGCAGCATCGGATCGAGCGACAGCGGCTGGGTCAGCCGGGCGGTGACCACGGCGTTGACATGCTCCTGAAGGTTCTTGCCCACCTCAGGGCTGTCGGCCACCGGCGTTACGCCCACGGCCCGCAACTCATCCGCCGGACCGATACCGGATAGCAGCAGCAGTTGCGCCGAGTTGTAGGTACCGCCGCAGAGCACCACCTCGCGCAGCGCGCGCACGGTGTGCAGCGCGTCACGCTGTTCGTAAACCACCGCCTCGGCGGCGCCCCCCTTCACCTCGATGCGGTGCACCAGCGCCCCGGTCCGCACGGTCAGGTTGCTGCGCGAACGCACCGGATGGATGAACGCCCGCGCGCTGGACGCGCGCCGCCCCCGATCGATGGTGACCTGCGTCGGGGAGATGCCCTCCGGCCGGGCGCCGTTGTGATCATCCGAACGGGGAAAGCCGGCTTGCCGCGCCGCCTCGGCGAACAGCTCATAGAAGGCCGCGGTCCGCTCCACCGGGCTGACCGCCATCTCCCCGTCGCCGCCGTGATAGTGCGACGCCCCGGCCCAGAATGACTCGGAACGTTTGAAATAGGGCAGCACATCGGCGTACCCCCAGCCGGGCAACCCCATGTCGCGCCACTCGTCGTAATCGCCCGGATGTCCGCGGGCGTAGAGCATGGCGTTGATGGTCGACGAGCCGCCCAGCACCCGTCCGCGCGGGATCGGCATGCGGCGGTTATTGCAGTGCGGCTCCGGCTGGGTCTCGAAAGGCCAGTTCACCGTCGGATCCAGCACCAGGGACATCATCGCCAGGGGCATGCGCATCGCCAGCCGGTTGTCCGGACCGCCCGCCTCCAGCAGCAACACACGGTTGCCGGGACTCGCGCTCAGCCGGTTGGCCAGCACGCAGCCCGCGGACCCGGCGCCCACCACGATGTAATCGAACTCTTCCATGCTCTCCTCCCCTTATTTTTTCCCGTGCCGGGGACGCGACAGGACGACCCGGCCGTGGTACTGGCGTGGCTTGCACTCGCCGTCACCGGTGCCCCGCGGCCGGGGCGGCCGGATCCATCGGCGTTGATCCGACCGCGGAACGCTAACCGATCCATTCCGGTGCGGTCACCAGCGCCGCCACCGCCCCGACGCAGACGACAAACCACACAGGCGCCCGCCACCAGGGCACCGGTGGCGCCGGGGGTTCGGCGGATTCCCGCTTATACCCCGTGACCATCGGCCAGACGAGGTTCTGCCGTTTCCATACCCAGTACCAGAGTACCGCCACGATGTGAATGGCGATGATCGCTATCAGCAGATTGAAGTTCAGGTGATGGATGCTGGTGAGGAGGTCGGCGGTCTTGTTGCTGACCCAGCCGTTCAGGGGA
>JAYZWP010000098.1:0-6032 GCA_036142245.1 Pseudomonadota bacterium
ACCCGTAATAGGCGGAGTTCACCAGCCGCAACAGCCGAGCCACGAGTGCAGGTTCAGCAGCTACCAGCTCCGCCACTTCGCGGGCGTCGCAATCGTCCGTCTCGATCAGTTCGCGGATTTTGATCGCGACCGCCGGCAGCGGCGGCAGGGCGTAATCCGTCTCGAACATGCCCTGCGGATCGATCACGATCGGCGGCAGGTTTGCCTCGGTGCAGACCATGGCAGTCATCTTTTCCCCAGCACATCACAGGTCGTACTGAAGTTATCGCGTGGCTGAAAAAAACCTTTAACGATCAGCCATCAACCAAAGATCACCCGCCGTGCGTGGCGCCCCTGCCGGGGGCGACGCAGGACGCACGATAGGCGCTAGCGCTGCTTCCCGGGCCGGTGCTCCAGAATCAGGTACTCCTCCACCCGCCGTCCGCCGATCAGATGTTCCTGAATGATGGTTTCCAACACCTCCGGTGTACAGGAGTGGTACCAGGTGCCATCCGGATAAACAACCGCCACGGGACCGTCCCGACAGATTCTCAGACAATTGGCCTTGGTCCTGAATACACCGCCATCCCCGACCAATCCGAGCTGATTCAACCGTTTCTTGAGATATTTCCAGGACTCAAGACCGGCTTCGGTCTCGCAACATTTGGGTTCCGATTGGTCGCAGCACAGGAAAATATGCCGGTCGATGCGATCCACGCCCAGCGAGACCGCGGTCTGCTGTATGGTTTCTGTCGGTGCCTGATCTTCCATAACCTCCATCCTGATGATATCCCTCGAAGCGACGGGCGTTTCTTATTGCCTGGCCGGTGCCTTGCGGCGCCGCGCAGATCGCGCAGATGATGCTGGGGGCGGCGCGGTGGCGTCAACCGAAGGTGGTGCCGCCGCTTGAACGGGTATTGGCTGCTGGTTGCGGGCGCGCTTGCACTGACCGCCTGCGCACCGCCACCGGGTGACGGCGCACGGTTCGATTTCGGCGTACCCAACTCGAGCATCATCCTCGATCCGCGTTTCGCAACGGACGCCCATTCGGCGCGCATCGCCCGGTTACTGTACCGTGCACCGGTGGACTTCGACGACCAGTTTCGTCCCGTCCCGGAGCTGATGACCTGGCAGGTCATCGCACCGCGGCACTATCGTTTCGTTGTGCGGCGACCGCCGGGTCGCTTCCATGACGGTACCGCCATCACCGCCCGGGATGTGGCGGCCACCTACCGATCGATCCTGGCGCCGGACTCCGGTTCTCCCCATCGCGGTCCACTGTCCCACGTCACACGGGTTCTCGTGGTGGATGACCAGACGGTCGATTTTCACCTTTCGCGGGCGGATCCGCTGTTTCCCGGACGTCTGGTGCATGGCATCCTGCCGGCGTCGGAGTTGGGTGGGACCACGACCCGTTTTACCGGCAGCGGCCCGTTCGAATATCTGGCCGGTGCGTCGGGCGGGGTGCTGCGCCTGCGCCGGCGCAGTGACGGCTTTGAGATCGCGTTCCACCAGGTGTCCGATCCCGCAGTGCGCGTTCTCAAACTGATCCGGGGTGAACTGGACCTGATCCAGAATGACCTGTCTCCCGAGCTGATGACCTACGCCGCCGGGCGCCCCGGTGTGCGGCTGTTGCGCCGCCCGGGCAGCAACTTCGCGTATCTGGGCTTCAACCTGGCGGATCCGGTTACCGGGCGGGTCGCTTTCCGTCAGGCGGTGGCACATGCGGTTGACCGGGACGGCATTATCGAGCAGCTTTGGCGGGGATTCGCACGTCCGGCGCAAAGTGTTCTGGCTCCGGAGCACTGGGCGGCGCATCCGGCGTTGACGCCTTATCCCTACGCTCCGGAGCGCGCGCGGCGGTTGTTGCAGGACGCCTTTCCCGGACAGCAGCGGATCGCCGTAAGCTACAAGGTCTCGACGGACCCGCTGCGGTTGCGCGTGGCGACCATTGTTCAGCATCAGCTCGCCCGGGTCGGCATCGATCTGACGGTGCAGAGCCACGATTGGGGCGCGTTCTACGCGGACGTGAAGGCGGGTCGCTTCCAGATGTATTCCCTCGCCTGGGTCGGAATCAAGATGCCCGATATCTTTCGTTACCTGTTTCATTCGAGCTCCCTGCCCCCGGCTGGCGCCAACCGCGGCCGGTTTCAAGACTCAGCCATCGACCGGCTGATCGAGGCGGCCGAGGCGCGGCCGGTGGCGGCCGACGCCGCTGCCTGGCGCGATCTGCAGGCGCGGTTACACCAGATGCTCCCCTATGTGCCTCTCTGGTACGAGGATCAGGTCGCCCTGATGCGGGCGGACTGGGCCGGCTATGAGCTGACCGCAGATGGCAACTACGACGCGCTGGCAAGGGTTCGTCATGACCGGTGACGGCTGGATCGAGGTGAGTCTGCCGACGCAGCGGCTGCGTTTGTTGACGGCGGACAACCGTGAGCTGGCGAGCTACGTTGTCTCCACGGCAACGAACGGGCCCGGTGAACTGACCGGTTCGGAATGCACCCCGCGCGGCTGGCATCGGATACGTGCCAAGATCGGCGCCGGTGCACCGTGTGGCGCGGTGTTTGTCGGACGCCGCCAGACCGGCGAAATCTGTACGCCTCAACTGGTGGCGGCCAACCCGCGGCGGGATTGGATTCTGACCCGGCTGCTCTGGTTGAGCGGTACCGAGGTGGGGCATAACCGGCTGGGCCGCGTGGATACGATGCGCCGCTACATCTATATCCACGGCGCGCCGCAACAGATTCCCATGGGCGTGCCGGGATCCCACGGCTGCGTACGGATGCGCAATGCCGACGTCATCGATCTGTTCGATCGGGTGGCCGTCGGCACCCCGGTTCACATTGCCGGCTGAATACCCCGTCGGCTGAACAATGGCGGCTCTGCTGCAACGATTCGGTTCCGCGCTTGTCGCCATCACCGGTGTCGCGGTGCTGGTATTTCTGCTGACGCACGTGATTCCCGGCGATCCGGTGGAGGTTTTGCTGGGGGAGTTGGCGAGCCCCGGGGACCGGGCCGCCATGGCGACCGCCCTGGGTCTCGATCAGCCGCTGTACCGCCAGTTCACGCAGTACTTCGCGGGGCTTTTGCGCGGTGATCTGGGCGAATCGCTTTTCTATCGTCGCGGGGTCGCCGATCTGCTGCTCGAACGCGCGGCGCCAACCCTGCAACTTGCAGCCGCGGGGCTGCTGTGCGCGCTGCTGATCGCCTTACCCCTGGGACTGGTCGCCGCGCTGCGGCCAAACTCGCCGTGGGACCGGCTCTCCATGGGGCTGAGTCTGGCCGGAGTGTCCATTCCCAATTTCTGGCTTGGCCCGCTGCTGATGCTGCTTTTCGCGCTCCAGCTCGGTTGGCTGCCGGTCAGCGGCCGGGAGTCGGCGGCAGCTCTGGTGCTGCCCGCCGTCACCCTGGGTTCGGGTCTTGCCGCGGTGCTGGCCCGCATGCTGCGGACCAGTCTGTTGGAAGTGCTTGGGCAGGATTACGTACGCACCGCGCGCGCCAAGGGGCTGTCGCCGGGCCGGGTGGTGATGCGTCACGCCTTGGCGAACGCCCTGCTGCCGCTGATCACGGTGCTGGGTCTGCAACTGGGCGTGGTGCTCGGCGGGGTTGTCATCGTGGAAACCGTGTTTTCTTGGCCCGGGCTGGGTTCGCTCACGGTCGAGGCGATCCAGCGGCGTGACTATCCGCTGGTGCAGGGTTGTGTACTGCTGATTGCCGCCAGCTACGTGCTGGTCAACAGCGCCACCGATTGGCTCTATACCCGTATCGATCCGCGGGTGCGGATATTGGATCGCTGAGGTGCGCCTCGCGCTGGTGATTCTCGGCCTTTGGGTGATCGCGTGCCTGGGTTATCCGCTCTGGCCCATCGATCCCAACGCGGTGCGTCTCGATTCCATGCTGGCCGCGCCCGGACCGCACGCCTGGCTCGGCTACGACGAATTGGGCCGCGGTGTTTGGGATCGACTCCTGGCCGGTGCGGTGGTGTCACTACAGGTCGCCCTGGTCGCCGTCAGCGGTTCCGCGCTGATCGGTATCCCGGTCGGATTGGTTTCCGGCTACGTGGGCGGCGCGGCGGACCATCTGGTGGTGCGGGTCATCGATGTGGTCCTCGCCTTTCCGGGACTGCTGCTGGCGATTGCCCTGGCGGGAATGCTGGGGCCGGGGGTCGGTAATGTGATGATCGCCCTGGTGGCGGTGGGTTGGGTCGGCTTCGCCCGTCTGACGCGTGCCCAGGTGCTCTCCCTGCGTGAACGCGACCACGTTCTGGCCGCACGGGTGCTGGGAACCGGCACGTGGCGGATTCTTGCGCAACACCTGTTGCCGCTATGCGCGGCGCCGCTGATCGTGGAGGCGACTTTCGGCATCGCGGTGGCGGTGCTCTCCGAGGCGGGGCTTTCCTATCTCGGTCTCGGCGTGCAGCCGCCGGCCGCGTCCTGGGGCAGTATGATTCGCGACGGCAGCCGTTATCTGCTGGTTGCCCCTCACTACGTGCTGGCCCCCGGCGTCGCGCTTTGTCTGGTGGTGCTGGCGGTCAATCTGGCCGGGGACGCGCTGCGGGACCGGCTCGACGTCACCCTGCGGAGAGAGTGAACAGTGACTTTGAAATCGCCCCCGCTGCTCGGGCCGCTCATGATCGACATCGCCGGGACGACGCTCGGTGAGACCGATCGCGCCCGGCTGAGCCATCCGTTGGTCGGCGGCGTGATTCTGTTCGAGCGCAACTACGTCGATCCTCACCAGCTTGGCGATCTGATCCGCGAGCTGCATGCCCTGCGGGCACCGCAGCTGCTGATCGCCGTGGATCACGAGGGTGGTCGTATCCAGCGCTGGCGGGATGGGTTTACTGCGCTTCCCCCGGCGTCCGCTATCGGCCGTTGCTACGATCGAGACCCCGACGCCGGACTGGAACTGGCCTACAGCGTCGGGCTGGTCAGCGGCTGCGAGATGGCGGCGGTGGGTGTGGACATTGTGTTCGCACCGGTGGTCGATCTGGACTTCGGGCTGAGTTCCGTCATCGGTGATCGGGCGCTGCACCGCGAGGCAGAGGTTGTCGCCGCTCTGGCGCGGGCGGTTGCGGATGGGCTGCGGGATGCCGGCACCGCGGCAGTGGCGAAGCACTTTCCGGGTCACGGCGGGGTGATCCCTGACACCCATCTGGAAAATGCGGTGGACGAGCGCGACGCCGCGGCGCTGTTCAGCCAGGACCTCGCGCCGTATCGCGATCTGCTGCCGAGGGGGGTCGACGGGGTCATGACGGCGCACATCCGCTATCCGGCGGTGGATTCCCAGACAGCCACCTACTCCCGTTTCTGGATCAGGGAGATACTGCGTCAGCGGTTTCAATTCGACGGACTGGTGTTCAGCGACGACCTCACCATGGCCGGTGCGGGGGATGCCCCCCTGCCAACGCGGGTGGCCGATGCGCTGCGCACGGGTATCGACATGGTGCTGATCTGCAACCATCCCGAGGGCGTGGTGGAGCTACTGGCGCGGAGCGCCGTGCCGGATCCGCGGCGCCGGGCAGCGCGCCGTCATCGCTGGCGCGAAGGCATCGAGGCGGGGCGCAAGGTCATCCGGGAGGACCCGGAATACGACACCGCGCGGCGGATCGTGACTTCCCGGGATTGAAACCCGGACGGGCGTTACTCCTCCGCTATGAGGGCGCGCCAGTCGGCCGCCTTGGCCGCCAGGGCGTCGACATCGATGCCCCGCAGCCGGCCGTCCTCGACGCGTCGCTCTCCTGCGACCCACACCTCCCGCACCTGACCCGTATGGGCGGCGTACACCAGCTGCGACAGCGGATCGTAGACCGGCTGGCAGTTCAGTCCGGACAGGTCGACGGCGGCACAGTCGGCCGCCTTGCCCGGCTCGAGACTGCCGATCCGCGTCTCGAGCCCCAAGGCTTTGGCACCGTTCAGGGTGGCCATCGCCAGCACCTGGTGGGCGCTGACCGCGCTGGCATCGCCACTGATCGACTTCCCGAGCAATGCCGCCGTGCGCATCTCGCCGATCATGTCGAGATCGTTATTGCTCGCCGCGCCGTCGGTGCC
>JAYZWP010000099.1:0-3053 GCA_036142245.1 Pseudomonadota bacterium
CCCTAATGACTCCGGGGGGGTGGCGCCCCCGGCTTCCAGCCGTCTGAATCGGCCCCGGCGGGTCGGGGCGGCGCGACCGCCCCGGCCGCCAGCAGGCCAAGAGCCATGGAAAAATTTCGAATTGTCATGACGCAGTTACCCCCGAGCTTTGCCAGATTTTGTGGTGTCCGCCGCCATCAGCAGCCGACACCACGACCCTAGACGGTGGTAATTGCAGCCGGGTTGCGGCGACGTGACCAAAAAATGACAGCGTCCCGCTCCAGGCGGCACGACAGCACACCGCGCAGCCCGGCTAGACGTGGTTTCGCAGCATCAGCTCGGCAGGATGGGGATTCAGATAGACCTGGCGGGCGATATACGGGTCGGGGTGACGGCGGAAATGGTGGTTCAGCAGCGTCACCGGTACCACCAGCGGCACCTGTCCGAGGCGATAGCGGTCGATCAGCTCGACCAGCTCGTTCCTGTCGGCACTGTCGAGCGCCTTCTTGAGATAACCGGCCAGATGCTGCAGCACGTTGGCATGGCTTTTTCGGGTCGCCTTTTTTTCAAGAATTTGCATTAACTCCTTGCCATAACTGTCTAATAATGCTCTTGTTTCTTTTTTTCCACCCTCAGCCACGAGACGACCGAGCCGCCGATAACCCGCCTGATTGTGCGCCATCAGCAGGTACTTGTGGTCGGCGTGGAACTGCACCAGATCACCCACCCCGGGCCGTGCCGCCAGCAGTTGCTGCCAGCGGTGGTAGACGAACACCCGGGTAATGAAATTCTCCCGCAGCACCGCGTCGTTGAGCCGCCCCTCCTCCTCCACCGGCAGCAGCGGCCGGGCATCCAGCAGCCGTTCGGCAAAACGGCCACGCGACTTTGTCATGAGCGGCTGACCATCCTCCGCATAGAGCTTCACCCGGTCCATGCCACAGCTCGGTGACTTGGCCTTCAGGATGTAACCGCTGATCCCGGCAAGACGAGGGGCCACCCGGTCGTAGTACCCCTGCAGCGGTTCGGTCACGTCCCGGTCCGGATCGTCCACCCCCAGGGCCCGGATGCCCCGCCCGGTGCTGACCAGGCGGATCGGCGGGCGCGGCGCCGGCATGCCGATGCCCATCTCGGGACAGACCGGGATGAATTCGAACCACTGCGCCAGCACGTCAGTGACGTAGCGGTCCCGCTTGTGGCCGCCGTCGTAGCGGACCGGCTCCCCCAACAGACAGGAACTCACGCCGAGACGGATCCCGGTATGAGACAAGCCCGCCTCCGACCCTCTACTCACCAGGACAGCGCGTCGAGGAAGCCCGTCACCCCGGCACAGAAGGCGGCGGGCTGCTCCAGATGCACCTGATGGCCGGCGCCGTCGATGCGGACGCGATGGCCGTCCGGCAGGCAGTCGAGCAACCGCTCGCACTTCTCGTCGGTCACCAGGAAGCTGTTTGCCCCCCAGAGCACCAGGGTCGGCATGCCCGCGGCGCGCATCTCGTCGAACCCCGGGGTACCCGGGTAATAGGTGGGCTCCGGACCGCCCATCACGTGCCGGGGATCGTGGCGCGGCATCAGACGGCCGTCGGGGCGCTGCATCAGCTCGTGCCGGGCGGCATAGGCCACTTCGCGCGGCAAACGGTCGCCGTATTTCAAGGCGCGGGCGACGTAGTCATCGATGCTCTCAAACGTGCGGATACGCCCGGCCTGGAGGCCCGGGTAGATCGGCTCCGGACAGAAATCGAGGATTCCCAGGGCGCGCACCATCTCCGGAAACGCGAGCGCCAGACGCATCGCCAGCGCACCGCCCAGGGAGTGGCCCAGCACCGCCGCCGGGGTCGCGCCAAGCGCCACCAGCAACTCCGCCAGGTCCAGCGTCATCTCATGATGGTCGCTGTCGCCGTCCCGGGGCCACTCGCTGTTGCCGTGTCCGCGGATGTCGGGGGCGAGAATCCGGTACCGGCCGGCCAGTTGCAGCGCCAGCAGGTCCCAGGTGTGGGCGGTGACGCCTCCGCCGTGCACCAGCATGACCGCCGGAGCGTCCGGATCGCCCCACTCCAGCACCTGAAACCGCAGCCCGCGCACCACCACCTGTCGGCTGCGGCAGACCGGCGGCGAAGCGCACGGCATGCCCAGTTGCGCCGCGATCTGCAGCAGTTCGGCGAACAGTTCCGTGTGGTTCAGAATCCGCGCTTCGGCGCCCAAGGCAAATTCGTTGAAATAGGCCACGTCAAAATCCTCGCGCGCCGACGAAGGTTTCCACCATCGCCGCCAAGCCCGCCGGATTCTCCACGTAGACCATGTGTTCACAGTCCGGGATCACCGCCAGCTCGGCCCGCGGCATCGCGGCCGTGAGCCGCTGTGCCGCCTCCTGGGTAAGAAAACAGCTCCCTTCGCCACGCACCACCAGAGTGGCGACCGCAACCTGACTCATGGCGTCCAGATCAGGCAACCCCGGCATGGTCTGCTCGTCCGGACCACCCATCGGGTGACGCGGATCGTACTTGAGCTGATAGCGGCCATCGGCGCGCTGCATGAACTCATGGTGCGCATTGCGACGCATGTGCTCCTCGCTGCGCTTCAGGCGCGGCGCGTTACGGGCAACGTAGTCCTCGGTCTCGGCATAGAGACGGTGGTTCTCGGTCACCTCGTCCTTCGGTTTCCAACCGGCATACGCCGTTTCCGGCCCCACGTCCACCAGCACCACCCCGCCGAACAGTCCGGGGTCGCTCACCATCAGCCGCATCGCCAGCATACCGCCGACGGAATGACCCACCACGATTGGCCGCTCCAGGCCCAGCGCCTGGATCACACCGCGCAAATCCTCCGCCATGGTGTTGTGGCTGGCTTCGCCATCCGCCGGCCACTCACTGTCACCATGGCCGCGCATGTCCAGCGCCAGCAGGCGGTACTTATGCGCGAGCATGGCGCAGAAGGGACCCCAGGTGCGGGCGGTCACCACCCCGCCGTGCAACAACAGCAGCACCGGGCGGTCGTCATCCGTCTGGCCCCAGTCGAGCAGGTGCAGCCGTATTCCCTGCACGATCACATTCCGCGAGCGGCAGGCGGGATCCGCCACC
>JAYZWP010000100.1:0-2816 GCA_036142245.1 Pseudomonadota bacterium
ACGGCCATGATGGGGCCGGATGAATGGGGCGAGCAGCGGGTCACGGCCGCCGGTCTGCGACGCCTGGTCAAGGAGGTTGGCAAAGCGCAGCGGGTCGAGCAGCTGAATCTCGACCCGGTACGACCGGACCGCAGGGCAGTGTTCCCGGGCGGGCTGGCGATTCTTGCCGGATTGTTCGAGTCCCTGCAGATCGAGGCGTTGTCGCTGTCCGACTGGTCGCTGCGAGAGGGCGCCCTGTTCGATCTGGTAGGCCGCAGGGAAGGCCGCGATATCCGCTACCAGACCGTCGAAAAACTGATCGAACGGTATCACGTCGATACCCAGTACGCCCGCCGGGTTCGCGACACGGCGTTGCGGTTATTCGCCGGGGCGAGCGAGCCCTGGAACCTGCATCCGGACAATGACCGGAATCTGCTGGCCTGGGCGGCGCTGTTGCACGACCTGGGTCGGGATATTGCCCACAGCCAGTTCCACAAACACGGCGCCTACGTGGTTGCCAACGCCGATCTGCCCGGCTTTTCCCGGCACGAACAGAAGCTCCTGGCGGCGCTGGTGCGGGTACATCGGCGCAAATTCGCCCTGGAGGTGTTCGACGAACTGCCGGTGACTCGGTGCGACACTGCCAAGCGGCTCGCGGTGCTGTTGCGCATCGCCGTACTCTTGCACCGGGGCCGGCATTCCTGGCAGCTGCCGGCGTGTGACATCCAGGTGAAGGGAAGCGAAATTACCCTGAAATTTCCCGTTGGCTGGCTGCAGGACCATCCGTTGACGCAGGCCGATCTTGAGGCCGAACAGGCCTACATCGAACCTGGCGGATTTTTGCTTCGATTCAATTGAGGGGCGAACGGGGCGGGAATGAAACCGGTCTGACCGATCCGACGTTGAGATGATTCTTGTAACCGCAGGTATCGGTCCTCCTCATCCGCGTTCCGCCAGGGACTCAAGGAGCTGCTGCTGGGCGCATACCGAGCCGTCACCCGGTTTTTCCGGCGGTAGATAGCTGCCGTCCGCCTGCATGGTCCAGGCATTGCACTGATCGGCAAGGTAGCGTTCCAACTCTTGTATCACCCGGCTGCGCAGGTGCGCCGCGCGGATCGGAAAGGCGGTTTCCACCCGACGGAACAGGTTCCGTTCCATCCAGTCGGCGCTCGCGCCGAAGATCTCCTCATCACCGCCGTTGTGGAAATAGAACACCCGGCTGTGTTCCAGAAAGCGGCCCACCACAGAGCGAACCCGGATGTTTTCGGATGCCCCGGGCACGCCGGGCCGCAGCGCGCACATGCCCCGCACGATCAGGTCGACCTGTACCCCAGCGTTTGATGCACGGTAGAGCGCCTCGATCAGGGCGGGTTCCACCAGGGAGTTGACCTTGATCACGATGCGCGCCGACCGGCCCGCGTTGGCGTGTTCTATTTCGCGTTCGATCCGTTGCAGCAGGCCGGAATGCAGGTCGAAAGGAGAATGCAGCAGCAACCGATGCTCGCGCACCTCTCCGGCGGCCGTGAGTTGCAGGAATACCGAGTACAGGTCGTCACATATCTCCTGGTCCGCGGTAAACAGGCCGTAATCAGTGTAGAAGCGGGCGGTCTTGGGGTGATAGTTGCCGGTCCCCAGGTGTGCGTAGTGGCGCAGTTGTCCCTTCTCCCGGCGCAGGATCAGAATCAGTTTGGCGTGGGTCTTGTACCCTACGACGCCGTAGACCACGTGGGCTCCCGCCTCCTCGAGCCGGCGCGCCAGGGCGATATTGGCTTCCTCGTCGAAACGGGCGCGCAGTTCGATGGCGACCGTGACCTCCTTGCCGGCGCGTGCTGCCGCGACCAGAGCGTCGACGATCGCCGAGTCGGGCCCGGTGCGGTACAGCGTCTGCCGGATCGACAGCACGGCGGGGTCATTCGCCGCTTGACGGACAAACTCGCTCACCGGCAGGAAGGATTCGTAGGGGTGATGCAGCAGCAGATCTTCCCGGGCGATCAGGTCGAAGATATCGTGGGAGAGCGTCCACTTCGCCGGCAACCCGGGCGTGAAGGGCCGGTACTTATGGTCCGGACGGTCGACCAGATCGTAGATGGCCTCCAGGCGCCCCAGGTTCACAGGCCCATCAACTTTGTACAGCGAGTCGGTGGTCAGTTCGAACTGTGCCAGCAGATAATCGATCATGCCCTGCGGGCAGTCCGGCGCCGTTTCCAGACGCACCGCGTCGCCGTAGCGCCGGGAGAGAAGCTCACCCTCCAGGGCGCGGCGCAGATCGTCCACCTCCTCGACGTCGACGAACAGATCGCTGTTGCGGGTGACGCGGAACTGGTAGCAGCCCTGTACCTGCATGCCGGCGAACAATTCGTTGACGTGGGCGTGGATGACCGACGACAGAAAGACGAAGTGATAGGGGTTATCGTCGCAGATTTTCTGGGGCAACCGGATCAGACGCGGCAGCGCGCGCGGCGCCTGCACCACGGCGATCCCGGACTCGCGGCCGAAGGCATCCTTGCCGTCGAGATCGATGATGAAGTTGAGGCTCTTGTTGAGAATTCTCGGAAACGGGTGGGCCGGGTCGAGACTCAGCGGGCTGAGTACCGGGCGCAGTTCCTGCCGGAAGTAATCGTGCAGCCAGGCACGTTGCTCCGGGCTCCAGGCGTGTCGCGGAATGAAGCGGATGCCCTCCTGCTCCAGCAGCGGCGTGAGCACTTCGTTGAGCAACTGGTACTGGTCGGCCACCCGTTCGTGGACACGCGGGTCCAGGGCCCGCCGGAGTTCCGTGGCGGTCAGACCGGCCGCGCCGGTCGGGGCGGATCCCCCCTCCGCCTGCTGCACCAGCCCGG
>JAYZWP010000101.1:0-3163 GCA_036142245.1 Pseudomonadota bacterium
GTTCTACCATTGAACTACACCCGCGCCGCACGCCGAATTCTAAGCAGCCGCCCGCCCGGCGACAAGCAGCCCGATACGGCGGCGGGCTGCTACCAGAACACCACCAACAGCACCGCGCCAAGCAGCAGTCGATAGATGACGAACGGCAGCATGCCGAGGCGCTGCAACAGCCTCATGAAAGCCTCGATGCAAAGGTAGGCGCTGATCGCCGAAAGGGCGATGGCCAGCAGAACCTTGAGCGGTGCCACGGCCACCTCGGCGTCGACCAGATCCTTCGCCTCGAACAGTCCGGCAAGGGCGATCACCGGGATCGAGAGCAGAAACGAAAAGCGCGCGGCGCCTTCGCGACCCAGGCCAGCGAACAGTGCCGCGGTCATGGTGATGCCGGAACGTGAGGTGCCGGGGACGAGGGCCAACGCCTGTGCGAGGCCGACGACGATCACATCCTGCCAGCGCAGCGCATGCTCGCTGCGCTCGCCGCGATTCGCGATATCGGCCAGCCAGAGCAATAGACCAAAGCCGATGGTGGCCCAGGCAATGACCAGTGGCCCGCGCAGATACTCCTCGACCCAGTCCCCCAGCAGCAGGCCGGCCAACCCGACCGGCACCGTGCCAAGCAGCACCGCCCAGGCGAGCCGCCCCTCTGCGTTCATGGTGCGCGTAGCGATGCTGGCACGCCAACCGATCCACAGCGGCGCCAGATCACGCCGGAAATACCAGAGCACGGCACTCAGGGTGCCGATATGCACCGCCACGTCGAACAGCAGACCCTGATCGGGCCAACCCAGGATCACGGGTACCAGAATCAGGTGCGCGGAGCTGGAGATGGGCAGAAATTCTGTCAGACCCTGCACCACCGCCAGGACCACGATCTGCAGCAGGCCGGGTTCAGTCATGGGTAGCCCTCAAGGGGTGGCCCTCAAGCCGCACCGACAGCGTTTGCCTGCCGGGTGTGCGATGACAAAACGGGGTCGAATCGACACAGAGACAACCATCTGATCACTCGGAATGAACCGCGGTGCCGCCGGGGAGCGGACTAGACGCCTACGTCCCTGCCAAGATCGAACGCCCACCAGACAGTCTTTCGCCGCGCTCGACGTACCGCCCGAGTGGCCAGCAGCGCTCGTCATCACGGCGCGCCGGGGCGCCCGGTGCGGACGGGTGGCGCCTGACTCGCCTCACTTTCGACAGGACTGCGCCGCGACGGCGGAATCTGCGCTGCGTCTCGACAGCCGGAAAACGCCGGCCTCACCTTATTTCAGGCCGCCAGACAGGCGACGCAGTCCCCGGCAACCAACCGCTGTGGCGGGTGCGCAACGCACTCCGTAATTTCTCCGCACCCGCCCCGCACAGAGCGACTTTCGGCCTGGCGCGGCGCGTCCGCGCGGTAGGCATATGGGTCCCCGGTCCGCGTGGAGGAGCGCGCCGACGCTGGCTATTCGACGGTGACGGTAATCCGTTCCGACACCACCGGCGGGTCGTGCGGAATGTGGGCGAAGTCGCCCAACAGCAGTTGCAGGGTGTGCTCCCCCGGCGTGAGGTTGATAACGGTCTCCGTCTGCCCGCCGCCAAAGTGGATGTGCTGATCATCGCTGGGAACGGGCGTCGAGAAATTGAGATCCTCGACATCGATCAGCAGGTGGTGATGACCGGTGTTCTCCGTCACGACACCGGCCGGAGCCACACCCATGCCGCGCAGTCCGAACTTGACAGTAACCGGGTTGGAGACGGTCGCCCCATCGTCCGGGGCGATGAAGTAAAGCTCGGTGCCGGGCGAAGCGGGGGTAGCGGCCACCGCGGCGAGACTGAACGCCCCCAAGATGACCGACGCGGAAGCGCGGACGAATCGGGTGGTGCGGTTGTACATTGTTTGGCTCCTTGCCATTGGCTGCGATGCGCGATCAGCCGTGCCGCTCGACACGATAGATAGCGACTTCTCCTAGCAGATTCGGCAGCAATCTTGCCACCCGGTTCCGCTGGCGGGCGTGGTTGACCACCTCACGCCGCAGGATGCGGATGTTCCGCGCGGCGCAGAGCGTCTCGAAGTCCGCCAGACTGCACAAGTGGATGTTGTCGGTATCGTACCACTGCGACGGCAGCGCGGGAGAGACCGGCATCCGCCCGACGATGCCGATCTGCCAGCGGCAACGCCAGTGGCCGAAGTTGGGCAGCGTGACGATCCCCTGACGACCCACCCGGAGCATCTCCTCGAGCAGCAGGTCGGGTCTGGCCATGGTCTGCAGGGTCTGGCTCATGACGACGTAGTCGAAGGTGTTCCTGTCGAAGGCGGACAGGCCGTCGTTGAGGTCGTCCTGGATGACGTTGACGCCGCGGCGCACGCACTCGACGACGTTGTCGATGTCGATCTCGACGCCGTATCCGGTCACGCCACGTGTCTCGGCCAGGTGCGCCATCAGACTGCCATCACCGCAGCCAAGGTCGAGTACCCGGCTGCCTGGCTCGATCCAGTCGACGATCAGCGCAAGATCGGCGCGCAGGGTCACCCACCGCCTCCGGCGCAATAGTCCTGATGCACCCGGTCGAGAAATCCCGTCAGGGTCGCGGCGTAATGGGCGTGGGGCAGCAGGAAGGCGTCATGGCCGTCCGGTGACTCGATTTCGGCATAGCTCACCGGGCGGCCGGCGTCGTGCAAAGCCTTGACGATTTCTCTTGAGCGCTCCGGCGAGAAGCGCCAATCGCTGCTGAAGGAAACCACCAGAAAACGCGCCCGGGTTTCCGCCATGGCGGCGGTAAGATCGTCGTTGAATTCCCGGGCCGGATCGAAATAGTCCAACGCCTTGGTCATCAGCAGGTAGGTGTTCGCGTCGAAACGGTCGACGAAGCTTTCGCCCTGGTGACGCAGATAGCTCTCTACCTGGAACTCCACCTCGTAGCCAAAGTTGAGTTTGCCCTCGCGCAGCTCGCGCCCGAACTTCGAGCGCATGAGATCGTCCGACAGATAGGTGATGTGTCCCAGCATGCGTGCGAGCATCAGGCCGTGTCGCGGCACGGCGTCGTGCTCGTAGTAATGGCCCGCGTGAAAGGCCGAGTCGGACTGAATCGCCTTACGCGCCACTTCATTGAAGGCGATGTTCTGGGCCGAAAGGCGTGGCGCGGCGGCGATCACCAGGGCGCTGCGTACCCGATCCGGCAGATCGATGGC
>JAYZWP010000102.1:0-10335 GCA_036142245.1 Pseudomonadota bacterium
GAAGTGGACCTGATCACCCGGCGGGATTTCAGCCGGCTGGCGGAATATGACGCCCTGTTCATCCGCGAAACCACCGCCATCGACCATTACACCTACCGCTTCGCGCAGCGGGCGGACCGGGAGGGGCTGGTGGTGATCGACGACCCGGAATCGATCCTGCGCTGCACCAACAAGATCTATCTGACGGAATTGCTGCAACGCCACGACCTGCCGGTACCCCGCACCCGGGTGGCCATCAAGGGGGAGAACGGTCAACCATTGCCGGAAGACGAGTACCCCATGGTACTGAAGATCCCGGACGGCTCGTTCTCCCGCGGTGTGTTTCGAGCCGAGACCGTCGAGCAGGCGCGGCAGGTATTGACGCGGCTCTACCGCGACTCCGACCTCGTGATCCTGCAGCAGTACCTCTATACCGACTTCGACTGGCGCGTGACGCTGCTAAATGGCGAAGTCCTGTTCGTCTGTCAGTACTTCATGTCCCGTGATCACTGGCAGATCGTGCGTCACCGGACCAGCGGCCGGCCCCGACCGGGTGTGCATCGCACCTGGGCCGTGGACGAAGCACCCGCAGCGGTCGTCGAGACGGCGCGCCGTGCCGCCGCGCTGGTCGGTAACGGACTTTACGGCGTCGACCTCAAGCAGTCGGGCGACCGGGTCTACGTCATCGAGATCAACGACAACCCCAACATCGACGCCGGGGTCGAGGACGAAGTGGCGGGGGACGCGCTCTATGATCGGATCATCGGCGTGTTCGTCGACCGCCTGAACCGTATCACCGCACCGACCTGACCGGATCGATGCTGACGTTACGCGGCGTCTGCCGGCGATACGGCGCTGCCACGGCCCTCGAGCCGACCGACCTGACGCTCGCTGCCGGCGAGACCCTTGCGCTGATCGGCCCGAGCGGCTGCGGCAAATCCACGCTGCTGCGGATCGTCAACGGACTGGTCCCGCCGGATCGCGGCGATGTCGTCATCGCGGGCACGCGGCTCACGCCGGACAATGCCATCGAACTGCGCCGACGTATGGGGTACGTGATTCAGGAAGGGGGGCTGTTTCCTCATCTGTCAGCCGAGGAGAACGTCGCCCTGATGCCGCGCCTGCTGGGGTGGAGCGCGGGCCGGATCAGGCGGCGCCTGACCGAGCTGGCGAACCTGATGCACCTGCCCGCCGGACACCTCTCCCGCTACCCGGGTGCACTTTCCGGCGGCGAGCGCCAGCGCATCGCCCTGATGCGCGCCCTGGTGCTGGACCCGGAACTGCTGCTGCTCGACGAACCCCTCGGCGCCCTGGACCCGATGATCCGCTTCGAACTGCAGGAGGAACTCAAGGCGGCTTTCGACAACCTGGGCAAAACGGTGCTGCTGGTCACGCACGACATGGCCGAGGCAGCGCACTTCGGCCACCGCATCGCGCTGATGCGCGACGGCGCGATCGTTCAGCAAGGCAGCGCCGCCGACCTGCTGGCGCGGCCAGCTGAACCCTTTGTACAGGAGTTTCTGCGTGCCCAGCGCATGATGCCGCGCACCGGAGCCGGATCGTGATGCGGCGCCTGGCACTGCTGCTGAGCATCCCGTTTTGGCTGACCGGGCCGGTATCCGCCGGGCCCGAACCGGAAGTGATCCGCGTCGGATCGAAGAAGTTCACCGAGTCGGTGATTCTCGCAGAGATCGTCACGCAACTGCTGCGGGCCGAAGGGCTGGCGGTGGAGCATCGCGCCGAACTGGGCGGCACCCGGGTGTTGTGGAGTGCGCTGCGGCGAGGCGACATCGACCTCTACCCGGAGTACAGCGGCACCCTGAGGCACGAAATATTCGCCGCGCAGCCGCCGGATGTGCCGCTCCGCGAGCTCGCCGCCGCCAGCGGCGTACAGATCGGTCCGGCACTCGGTTTTCGCAACGGCTACGCGATCGGCATGCTGCGTCCCCGGGCGCTGCTGCGGGAGATCACCCGCATTTCCGACCTGGCCCAGCACCCGGACCTGGTACTCGGGCTGGGCAACGAATTTCTCGACCGGGCTGATGGTTGGCCCGGCCTGCAAAAACGCTACACCCTGCCGCAACAGCCGCACGGTCTGGACCACGATCTCGCCTACCGGGCGCTGGCTGCGGGACAGATCGACGTCATCGACCTTTATGAAACCGACGCTGAAATCCGCCATTACGACATCCTGCCGCTGACGGACGACCGCGACTATTTCCCCGACTACGACGCCCTGCTGGTTGTGCGGGCCGGATTCGCGGCGGATCACCCGAACGCAGTGCCTTTGCTCGACCGGCTCGCCGGCACCGTCGGCCAGGCCGCGATGATCGCCATGAACAGCGCGGCCAAGTTGGACGGCAAGCCCGCCGGCGAGATCGCGGCCGAATTCCTCGCCACCGCCGTCGGCATCGAAACCACGCCGGCGGGCAGCAGCGCCTGGCGGGCACTGTGGCGGCGGACACTGGAGCACCTCGCGCTGGTGGGCGTTTCCATGGCGGCGGCGCTGCTGATCGCCCTGCCCCTCGGCATCATCGCCTTTCGCCGCCCGGCTCTGGGACAGGGGATGCTCGCGGCCGTCGGCGTCATCCAGACCATTCCGGCGCTGGCACTTTTGGTACTGATGATTCCGCCGTTCGGCATCGGCTGGGCGCCCGCTGTGGCGGCTTTATTCCTCTACAGCCTGCTGCCCATCGTGCGCAACACCCACGCCGGTCTGACCGCGATTCCGTTGCCGATCCGCGAGTCCGCGGCCGCCATGGGGCTGACGCCCGTCCAGAGCCTGCGTCTGGTGGAACTGCCCCTGGCGCTGGGCTCCATCCTGGCGGGCATCAAGACCGCGCTGGTGATCAACATCGGCACCGCCACCCTGGGCGCGCTGATCGGTGCCGGGGGTTACGGTCAGCCTATCCTGACCGGCATCCGCCTCGACGACACGGGGCTGATTCTCCAGGGCGCCCTGCCTGCCGCGGGCCTCGCGCTGCTCGCCCAGGGTGCCTTCGAACTCCTGGAGCGCCGCCTGCGGTGGCATGGCTGAAGCGCCGGCCGTTTTCTCTCAGTACTTGACCGAGCAGCCGTACGGTTGGGTCCGCGCCGGGTCGACCGGGTTCCCGGCGACACTCGCCTCCAGCGCCGCCACCACGTAGTTGGTCGCGCCCGGCACGTCCTCCTGCAGGGTGGTCGGCGCATCATCGATGGCACCCTGGTAGATCAGTTCCCCGGCGGGGTCGATCAGGTACATCTGAGGCGTGGTGCGGGCGCCGTAGGCCCGGCCGACAGCACCGGACTCATCCCGCAGCACCGCTGTGGGTGCCGCCCCCTTGGCGGAGGTGCGGTGGTTCATCTCCTGCGGCGGGAAGTTACCTTGCTTGCCCGGCGCCGAAGAAACAACGGACAACCAGATCACACCATCGGCCGTGAAGCGCTTCTGCAGCGCCTGCATGTTGCCGCTGTCGTAATGTTTGCGCACGAACGGACAGTCGTGGTTCAGCCACTCCAGCACAACATACCGCCCGCGGTAGTCGCCGAGCCGGTGCTCCTCACCGTAGGAGTCAATCAGCGTGAAATCGGCGGCAGGCGCGGCCCGGGCCATCTCACCGCCGGCGACGCAGCAGACCAGGAGAACAAGCAGGGGTATCGATCGAATCACGATGTCTCCTCCAGGGTGGAGAGCAGAATCCCCGGCGTCAGCAGTTCCGGCAGGATCACCGGCTCGGTCGCGCCGGAGGGGTAGTAAAGGTACAGCGGCACGCCGCTGCGCCCGAAACGGGCCAGCGCGGCGGTGATCTCCTCGTCGTAATTGGTCCAGTCCGCCACCAGGGTTCGAACCTTTCCCGCCTTGAGCGCCGTGACCACGCTGGCGGCGTGCAGCGCGACCCGTTTGTTGACCTGACAGGTGATACACCAGGCGGCGGTGAAATCGACCAACACGGGCTCGCCGGCTGTCCGCAGGCGCGCCAGGTGTGCATCCGAATAGGGCTCCCAGTCCAGCACCTGGCGCTGCGCCCGCACCGCTTCCCGCCCCGCCGGCGGCGTCGCGATGGCAGCGACACCCAACCCCGCGGCGAGCAGCAGCGCACCCGTGGCGAACGCGGCGCTGATGCCGCCGCCAAGCGCGCCGCGTTGGCGGCGGCCATGTATCCAGAGCGCGAACCCGAGTGCAAGCAGTGAACCCAGCGTGAGGGCGAGGCCGGTCGGACCGAGCTGGTGATCCAGCACCCAGAGCAGCCAGATGGCGGTGGCCAGCACCGGGAAGGCGAGCAGGTGGCGCAGCGTATCGAGCCAGGGGCCCGGGCGGGGTAGCCGCTCCAGCAACGCCGGCACCTCGGCAAGCAGGAGGTAAGGCGCCGCCATACCCACGGCGAGCGCCGTGAACACCGCGTAAGCGACCGGCGCGGGCTGCGTCAGCGCATATCCCAGAGCGACACTCATGAAGGGCGCGGTACAGGGGGTGGCGACGGCGGTGGCCAGAACGCCGGTGCCGAAGGAGCCGGCCAGCCCCCCGCCGGAGGGACGGCCGCCCGCCAGGCGGGCAACGCTGTTGCCGACTTCGAACAGTCCCAGAAGGTTCATTCCGACCAGGAACATCAGCACGACCATGGCAATGACAAAACCGGGAGACTGGAGCTGGAACCCCCAGCCCACCTGACTGCCACCGGCCCGCAGCAGAAGCAGCAGCGTCAGCAACAGCCAGAAGGAGACCAGCACGCCGGCAGCGAAGACACCGCCGTGCAGGCGCACCTTGCCGGGGTGACCGTGGGCGAGATCCACGAACGAGAGCACCTTGATGGAGAGAATCGGGAAGACGCAAGGCATGAGGTTCAGGATCAGCCCGCCGGCAAACGCCAGCAGCACGGCAAAGGCGAAACCGGTGTCGGCGACCGGTGGTGCCGGCTGCGCGCCATCCGCCGGAACGGTGAGAACGGGCTCGCCACCCTGCGGCGCCGTTTCGAGCGGGGTGACCGGCAGGTCCACCGCCAGCGCTTTTACCTGGCCGGCAGGGTCCCAGCCCGATCCACTCACCAGCACTCCGGTGAGCCGCCGCCGGGGTTTTTCCGCAAAGCTCGATCCGGACAGTTCCAGGCGCAGCGCGGTGCCGTCCCGGTAGCGCGGCTGGGGAGCGGCCGTTTCCACCACCGTCTGCTCGTGGGCGAAGAAACGGACGTCCGGCGGGGCCATCCTGGCGCCGGGAGGGGTGATGGTGAGGAAATAGTCATCCGCGAACCCGCTCGCCGCGACCTGCCACTGCGGCAGCACCCGGGGCCAGCGGGCGCGCGCCTCGGCAAAGCGTTGACTCCAGTGTGGCTCGGGTCGCGGGTCGGCCGCGACCGGCAGGATGAGGTCAACGACTGCGCTCTCCGGCAGACAGACCTCCCTGCAGACCAGCCAGTTGGCGCGTCCCGCAAGCGCCAGCTCCTGGGCCGCATAGGCGGCCGGCAGGGTGACCGGGGCGAGCAGCAGCACCTCGCCGTGGTAGCCGTAGGAAGCGAACGGCGGGGTCGGAATGTACTCCGGATAGGGCCAGCGCAGCGCGCCGATCTCTACCCCGGCCGGCGCGTCCCAGTCGATCCGGGTTGGCAGGCCGGAGTCCCCGGGATTCCGCCAGTAGGTGTGCCACCCCGGTGCCGCCGCCAACCGCAGAGCGACCCAAAACGTGCCGCCGGGCGCCACCGCCCGCGTCTCGGCCACCAACTCGGCTTCGGCATAATCGGTATGCACCACCCCGGCGTTTGCCGGCAGCGCCAGACCGGCGTACAACGCCAGCATGGCCCGGCAACAATTGAGAACGAGGCGTGTCACGTCGATTCGAGTCTCGATACAGGGATGACAATCAGCCATTGGACTACAGCGGGCGGGATAGGTTGCCCGACGTATCGGTGCGGCACGGCACTTATACTTATAATCCGATCGTCCGGTCGCGCCCAACCTTACCCGCGATCCGCGTTCCCGTCGCCTGGTGCGACACCTGTCTGTTGGAAATCCCCCACACGTGGCCAATCAAACCCCCGTCATGGCGCTGTTCTGCGACTTCGAGAACGTTGCCCTGGGCGTACGCGACGCCCAGATCCCGAAGTTCACCATCGTCCCCGTGCTCGAGCACCTGCTGCTGAAAGGCGCCATCGTCGTCAAAAAAGCCTACTGCGACTGGCAACGCTACAAGGAATACAAGCCGGCCATGCACGAGGCGGGTTTCGAACTGATCGAAATTCCCCATCTGCGCCAGTCCGGCAAGAACTCTGCCGACATCCGTATGGTCGTGGACGCGCTGGACCTCTGCTACACCAAGCAGCACGTCAACACCTTCGTGATCATCAGCGGTGATTCCGATTTTTCCCCGTTGGTAAGCAAGCTGCGCGAAAACAACAAGGCGGTGATCGGTGTCGGGGTGCGGCAGTCCTGCTCCGACCTGCTGGTCGCAAACTGCGACGAGTTCATTTTCTACGATGACCTGGTAGCCAAGGAGAAGCCGGCGCGCAGGCGGCGCGGCGCGACGAAATCCGGGAGCGGCAAGAGCGAAGCGAAACCGACCGAACCGGCGGACGAGGAGGATCTCGAGGCCGGTCTCGACCTGATTCTGGAAACGGTCCAGGCGCTGGCGGCGGAAGGCGGCGAGAACCAGAAAATCTGGGGTTCCATGGTCAAACAGACGTTACGCCGCCGCCGCCCGGGCTTCCGCGAGAGCCGTTACGGATTCCGCAGTTTCAATCTGATGCTGGAGGAGGCGGCCAGCCGTGGTCTGCTGACCCTGGAAAGCGACGAGAAATCGGGCGGCTACATCATCACCGGCTTCGCGGACGAGTGACGAACCGTCAGCCGAGCGAGCGCGTCATCTTCCGGTGCGCGATGCCGGCCTCCTCGAACCGCGGGCCGCTCGCCCGGAACCCGAACCCTTCGTAAAACCCCAAAGCGTTCACCTGGGCGTGCAGGTAGACCTCCGCCAGGCCCGCTTCCGCCGCGACGCGTAACAGTTCTTGCAGCAGGGCACCGCCCACCCCTTGGCCGCGCCAGCGAGGCAAGACCGCGAGACGGCCGATCTTGCCGGTCGGAGTGATTCTGCCGGTCCCTATGGGCGTCTCACCGGCCAGTGCCAGCACGTGGCGGCAGACGGCATCCAGATCGTCGAGTTCGATGCTGACCGGTACCCCCTGCTCTTCGACAAAGACCGCGCGACGCACCGCGGTGAGCCGCTCCCGGTCGCCGGGCCAGTCGGTGCGGATAGTTCGAACGGGGGCGTCGCTCATGGCTTTGACGTGATGCGGCTCAAGGCGGTGGCGGTAGGCGGCAATGCTAGAATTTTTTCGCTCCCAGGTCGCGTCCGTTCCGCCCGGCAGCGCCATTTATCCCCGCAAGAACCTTCTCATGACCAGCAAACTGCGAATAGGCGTTGTCGATCAGGCGCCGATCCACGACGGCAAGCCGCCCGCACAGGGCCCCATCGACTCGCTCAACCTCGCCAAGGCGTGTGAATCCTTCGGCTATTCCCGCTACTGGATCGCCGAGCACCACAGCACACCGGGCTACTCGAGCCCCTGCCCGGAGATTCTGATCGGCCAGATTGCCGCCGAAACCCGCCGCATCCGGGTTGGAAGCGGCGGCGTGATGCTGACCCACTACAGCCCCTTCAAGGTGGCGGAAACCTTCCGCATGCTGCACACCTTCCATCCGGGCCGGATCGATCTGGGCGTGGGCCGTGCACCGGGCGGCGACCAGGGCGCCACCATGGCACTGTCTTTTCCGCGCCAGCCGGTCGACCCGCAGGCCTATCCACGGCAGGTGTACGACATGATCGGCCATCTACACAACGACCTGCCGGAAGGCCATCCCTTCCGCCAAGTCCGCACGGTGCCGGAGGGGCCGGAAGCGCCGGAGGTCTGGATGCTCGGCTCCAGCGGCGGCAGCGCCGAGGTGGCCGGGCAGCTCGGTTCCGGGTTCGTGCTGGCGCTGTTCATCGGTACCCATGACCGCTCGCCCGCCATCCTGGAGACTTACCGCAAGGCGTTTCAGCCCTCGCCCGCGTGGCGCGAGCCCCACGCCATGGTGGCAGTGGCGGCGATCTGCGCGGAAACGGAAGCCGAGGCGCTGCGTATCGCCCACACCCGGTCGGTCTGGATCCACAAAGCACTGGATCAGGGCGTCATCGTGCCCCTGCCGAGCCCGGACGAAGCGCTGGACCAGATCGCGCAGATGTCCGACGCGGAGCGCACGCGCTACCAGAAGGTGCTGGACAACACCGTGATCGGCACCCCGCGGCAGTGCCGCGAGCAGATCGAACAGATCGCTGCCGACTACGCGGTCGACGAGGTGCTGGCGGTCGCGGTCACCTACCACTACCAGGACCGCCTGAACTCCTACCGCCTGCTGGCCGAAGCGTTCGAACTGGGTGGCAGCGACGTCGAAGAACCGCGGAGCGCCGCGGCCGGCGGCTGAGCCGCAACAGAACCCACCCTACGCAAGCGTGGGTTGGTCAGCCCGCGAGGGCGTGACCCACCGAAGAACCGAAACCGCTGGGTTTACGCGGCCTGCCACTAACCCGCCCTGCAATCGCGGTCAGGTGGTCGGCCCCACCTCCGGCTGCCAGTGCTGCGGCCAGATGCCGGATTTGCCGGGCGCCAGAATGCCCTTGGGGTCGAGGCCCGCTTTCAGTCTGTCCAGCACCTTCTTCAGGCCGTGGTCGTTGGCGCTGTAGGTGCTCAGCACGAGGTCCATGAAGGACAGGTGCGCCTTCAGCTCGCCGAATCCGAGATCGGCGCAGGTGGTGATGATGTCCCGGGAGCAGTGATAGGCGCGCTCCATTTCGTCCGGGTCGCGCGGGTCGAAGCTCAGGATCAGCATGTTGATCATGCCGCGGAAGGTGGCGACGTACTCGGTCATGTAGTCGAAGCCGTAGCCCTCCATCAGCGGGCGCAGCACGTCCATCGCCTGCACCGCCACCTCGCCGCGCATCGGCGCGATGGGGGAGAAGTTGATGTGCCCGCCGCCACGCCAGTTGACCAGGGCGAATTCCGACATGTTGGGGATGCCCTGCATCAGCTCGTTGCGGTACTGCCAGCTCACGTCGTCTTCCGGGCGGTCGAGAAAATAGCGAGCGCCCTCGATCTGCATAAAGGAATCGCGCAGCATGCCCCACTGCAGTTCGACGTTGTCCGGTAACCCGTACACCGCGCCGTAGAGGTTCCACCAGCCGAGGTCGAGCTGCTGCGTCATGTCGGCCCAGACGCTGTTGGGAATGGGGGTTTTCTCCGACCAGATGTCGTCCCGCACCACCTTCATGGAGGCGCTGTAGCTGATGTGCTCCAGCACTGCGCCGTTCTGGTAGACCAGCGAGGTTTTCAGCGGCCGCATCACCTCCATGATCTGGTGCAGGTCCGTCTCCCGGGCAAAGGTAAACAGGAACGGCTTGTAGGCCGGCGGTTTGGGCATCAACCAGATGCCCATCTTGGTGACGATGCCGTAGTTGCCCTGGCTGAACAGGCCGTCCAGATAGGGACCGTAACCGTACTTGAACAGTTGCCAGGCGTTGCTGTTCGGCATGGCGCCCATGCCGGTGCGCACCAGGCTGCCGTCCGCCAGCATCACCTCCATACCGCAGGAGAACAGAAAGTGATCGCCGTAGGGGGTGTAACCGGCGCCGTGCTCCATGGCGTTGCCCACCACACCGCCCCAGGCCGGCGCGGCGCAGTCGATCCAGAGGTTCGAGCCGATCTGCTGCAGGTGCTGGTAAAGCTGCAGGTAGGAGACGCCGGGCTCCACCACCGCGTAGGCGGATTCCTCGTTCACCTCCAGCACCCGGTTCATGCGCTTCATGTCGATGACCAGGTAGCCGGTCAGCTTCACCGCCGGGCCGCCATAGGCGACGTTCTTGCCGGTGCCGTAGTACCAGACCGGGATCGACCGCTCGTGACAGAGCCGCACCACCCGTTGCAGCTCCTCGACGCTGGCCGGGGATACCGCCGCGGAAGGGATGCGGGACTGTGGCGGCACCGGGGACATATGGTCGAGGTAACCCGCCAGACCATCCTCCAGTGACACATGGACCCAGTCGGGTCCGACAATGTCGCGCAGCGCACTCAGCGCGGCATCGAAACTGGCGGCGGTGACGCCGGGTGGCAGCCGGTCGGTCATGGATCTCCTCCTTCCTGTCGTTTAAGCACCAAGGTGGGCTTCGATACTACGGGCGGTATCGGGAAACTCCCGCAGGATTGCCTGGTCCGCGCTGACCAGCGGCACCCCCAGTTGCCTGGCCAATACCACAAACTCGCAGTCGTATGCGGAACAGCGGCTGCGCATCACCAATGACATGACTTCGGTGGATGGAATGGTGTATTCATTGCCCGCCATTAACGCCTCGGCCCGCTC
>JAYZWP010000103.1:0-3588 GCA_036142245.1 Pseudomonadota bacterium
TGCATCGCGCTGCGCCTTTAGGCCGTAGCGGTAGCGACGGCGCGGCGGCGAGCACAGCGACGATATCCGCGGTGTTGTGCCCGCCCATCCGGGCTGCGACAGGCCGGCGTCGGACAACACCGGGTTCCACGCCTTCTTGCGCACTATCGGAAATCGGTCGATCTGCGGCAGGATGGCACCCGTCATGTGCCTGATTCTGATCGCCTACGGTGTTCACACCGATCTGCCGCTGGTCATCGCCGCCAACCGCGACGAGTTCTATGACCGCCCCGCCGAACCGGCCGGGTTCTGGCCGGACGAACCACGGATTCTCGCCGGCCGGGACTTGAAGCAGGGTGGCACCTGGCTGGGTGTGACACGCGACGGGCGCTTCGCTGCCGTGACCAATATCCGGCGTGCACAGCCGCCGACCGGGGATCGCCCCTCCCGGGGCCGCATTCCGGTGGACTTTCTGTCCGGCGACCTGCCGGCGCAGGACTTCCTGGCGCAACTGCGGCCCGCCGCGCACGACTACGACGGGTTCAACCTCATCCTCGCGGATGCGGACGGACTGTTCGTCTACTCCAACGGCGACGATCAGGTGCGCGCTCTGGTGCCGGGTCTGCACGCCATCAGCAACGATCTGCCGAGTGCCGTCTGGCCCAAGACACAGCGCGGGCTGGCTCTGCTTTCCGACTGGCTGGAGACGGCATCCCGGGAACCCGCACCGCTACTGGACCTGATGATGGACGAGCACCGTCCCCCGGACACTGCACTACCGGACACCGGCATCGGCCTGTCGCTGGAACGCGTGTTGGCACCGATGTTCATTCGTTCCGAAAAATACGGTACCCGCTGCACCAGCGCCTTGCTGTTTGGCAGGGACATCATCACCTTTGCCGAGCGTGGTTACCGGGACGGTGTCGCCGAAACAGAACTGGCGTTCACCCTGCCCCGTCGGGACTGAGGCGGGCGGGACGGGACAGCGCGCCGGTAATCCACATCACACCCAGCCCAGGAGCAGAGCGTGAGTATCTGGAAACGCCGGTTCACGCCGGAACAACTCAATCAGCAGGTCGCAACACGGGGAAACGACATGTTCAGTCATGTCGGCATCGAGTTCGTCGACGTCGGCGAAGACTACCTGAGTGCCCGCATGCCGGTGGATCATCGTACCCGCCAGCCGATGGGAATCCTGCACGGCGGCGCGTCCGTGGTACTGGCGGAAACCCTCGGCAGCATGGCGGCCGTCATGTCTTCGGACCCGGAAGGCGGTCCCTGGTTCGGGCTCGAGGTCAACGCCAACCATCTGCGCGCCGTGCGGGACGGTCACGTCACAGCCACCGCCCGGCCCGTGCACATCGGACGTTCGACCAGCGTATGGGACATCCGCCTGGTTGACGACGCGGGTAGAATGACCTGTATCTGCCGCCTCACCATGATTCGCATGCCGGCCGACAATCCTTCCATGGCGGCCCTGAGGCGGGCTGAGGATGGTTCCTGAATTCCCAAGCCTTGTTCACAAGGCCTCTATCACCGCAACCTGAGGAGAACACCGCAATGGCTCTGAAAAAAGGCGACAAAGTACCGAGCACCCAGCTCATGCGGATGACCGCTGACGGGCCGGCCCCCATCAGCACCGACGACATTTTCAAAGGCAAGAAGGTGGTGCTGTTCGCCTTGCCCGGCGCATTCACCCCGCTGTGTTCCGCCCAGCATCTGCCGGGATTTATCAAGAATGCCGACGCCATCAAGGGCAAAGGCGTCGACAGCATCGTCTGTCTGTCGGTCAACGACGCCTTCGTAATGGGTGCCTGGGGGGAGCAGCAGGGTGCCGGAGACAAAATCCTGCTGGCGGCCGACGGTAACGCCGAGTTCACCAAAGCCATGGGGCTGGAAATGGACGGCAGCGGCTTCGGGATGGGCACCCGCTCTCAGCGGTACGCCATGATCGTGAACGACGGCGTCATCGAGCACATCGGCGTAGAGGAAGGCCGCAACTTCGAAGCCAGCAAAGCGGAAACCATCCTCGAAAAACTCTGAGTCGCCGGGGTCATTCGTCCTGCCTGCCCCGCCGGTCCGCCATGGCGGACCGGCGGGGGTTCTGTTCACAAGGCGCTGCGCTGCGGCTTCGCGTCGTTGTCAGCGCGAACCGGTCACCCCGGCCTTACGTAAGGTGCCGGCCAACGCCGCCAGGCACAGCGACGAGACCGTGATCGCGTAACGGAACGCCCGTATCCGACGGCGTTCACCAGGGCGAGGCGCCCGCGACTATTCCACCTGCCCGGATACGCTGACGGTCCCATCGTCCACCAGCCCGTGATAGTCCGCTCGGATGGTGGTTCCCCTGCCGAGCTTGTGCATACCACCCGCAACGCTGCCGAGGGAGAGAAGATCCCCGGCCTTCAGGCTGATGCCCTGTTCAGCGAGAGCGTCCCGCAACCAGATCACCGCATCCACCGGATGACCGTACAGCGCCGTGGTGGTGCCGCGGCTCACCTCCCGGCCGTTTTCGTACAGGATCACCTCGATCGCCCCGAGACGCTCCATCCACGCCTCGCTCGCCGCGATCGGTACCGGTTCGCCCAGCAACCCCTTGCGCGCGCCGGTGTTGCCCGCAATCAGGCCGGGCAGGTTCATCCCCTGCTCCGAGCGAACCGGCAGGTCGACCAACTCCAGAAACGGCACTACCGCATCCAGCTGCGCCAGTACGTCCATGCGGTCGGCGGCGGTGTTGATCGCCGCGCTGCCGACCCGCACGATGAAATCCCCCTCGATGAAAGGGGCCACGCCAAAGTCCCCGTCGATGGTGCTGCCGTTCGGAGAGAGGGTCTGTGCCAGCAGCACCCCCCACACCGGCTGCTCCACCGCGAAGCGCTGCCGCTGGCCCGGTCCCGTGAGTGCGGCTTTATAGCCGGCAACCGGACCATATTGCGGCATCAGCCGCTCCACCAATGCACCCTGCAACCGATAGGCCCGCGGCCAGGGCATGGTCGCGGGAAAATCGGTAATGGCCTGCCGGGTTTCGAAGCTCTCCACGAACCGGCCCGGCCAGTCAGCCGGGTCCGCCTGGCTGTGGGCGGCCGTCCCGGCCGCCAGACCCAGAGCCGCGCAGACTCCGGCAATCCACCGTTTGTCACCGAGCATTTTTTTAACCCTCCCCAACGCGACCGTCTGTGTAATTGAAGCGCCTGTGCAGACCTAACGTTCACCTACACCCGCACCTTTCGTCAATTGCGGCGCCGCGCTTGCGCGCGCGCACAGCGCTCTCCGTCAACCCGGGAATATCGGAACTGGCCCGGCACTCGGGAACTCGATCGGGGTCAGAAACTCCGATCCGCGCCGTGCGGCCGCGAACGCCGGCTGATCCGCGTAGCATCCTGGCGCCATAATGCGCGGTTTATTCGTCCAGAATCGGGAGCCGATTTGACCCTGCCCAGACGCTCAGCGACTCACACCATCCTGCGCGGTGGCTGCGTCGTCGGCACGGCACTGTTGGCAGCGGGTTGTGTCGCCGTCGGACCCGATTACACCGCGCCCCGGACTGATCCACCCGTCGCCTGGCAGCACGCGCAGGCAGAAGCGCGCGAAACCCGCAACGACCCCGCC
>JAYZWP010000104.1:0-4592 GCA_036142245.1 Pseudomonadota bacterium
GCCGACGCCGATGACCAGATCCGGCCTGGCGGCTTTCAGTTCGTTCCAGCGACCGAGCTGCGAAAATACTTTCTCCTGGGCCTTCTCACGAATGGAGCAGGTGTTCAGGAGAAGCACATCGGCGTCCTCGGGAGAATTCGTGGACTGTACGCCATGGGAATCGGCCAACAACTCGGCGATACGATCCGAGTCGTAGACGTTCATCTGGCAACCGAAGGTTTTTATATAGAGCTTACGGGGCACGCGGCGAAACAGACTGGCCCGTTAATCTCCGAGGCCTCGCCACGCCCAGCACGCTGGGCGGACATTGGCTCCCCGCATCCCGCTCCCGGCTCCCGCGCAAGGAGCCGGCCCGGCAATCGCTACCCTGGAGGATGGATTCAGGCGCATAGATAATGGTGGCAAACCATGTTGCCGCTTATCATAGCATGCGGAATATTTCCGCAATGCGGCAATCAAAGCACCTGATTCTCAAGTGCTTTTAGCGAAGGAACCTTGTGGTGACAAGCGAATACCAGACGCCGTTCGACGTGATCGTCGTCGGTGCCGGCCACGCCGGAGTCGAAGCGGCCCTGGCCGCGGCGCGGCGGGGTGCGTCCACCCTGCTGCTGACCCAGAATCTCGAAACCGTCGGTCAGATGTCCTGCAATCCGGCGATCGGCGGGATCGGCAAAAGCCAGATCGTTCGGGAAATCGACGCCATGGACGGCGCCATGGCCAGGGCGACCGACCTGGCCGGTATCCAGTTTCGGCTGCTGAATCGGCGCAAAGGTCCGGCGGTACGGGCCCGCCGCGCCCAGGCCGACCGGGCCCTCTATCGCCAGGCGATTCGTGGTCTTCTCAATGCGCAGCCACGGGTCAGGCTGTTTCAGCAGGCGGTGGACGACCTGCTCGTGGAGGCGGACCGGGTCGCCGGCGTGGTCACCCAGATGGGACTGGTATTCCGGGCCCGCGCCGTGGTCCTCACCACCGGCACCTTCCTCGGCGGGCGGATCCACGTCGGCGAAAGCCACTACGCGGGGGGACGCGCCGGCGACGCCCCGGCGCAGGCCCTGGCGGCGCGGCTGCGGGAACTGTGCCCGCGTGTCGGGCGGCTGAAGACCGGCACCCCGCCGCGTATCGACGTACGCAGCATCGATTTTTCCCGCCTGGCCGAGCAACCGGGCGACGACCCGCGGCCGGTGTTCTCATTCCTCGGCAGCACGGCGGATCACCCGCGTCAGGTCTCGTGCCATATCACCTACACGAACGACAAAACCCACGACATCATCCGCGGTGCACTGCATCGCTCGCCCATCTACTCCGGGGTCATCGAAGGCACCGGCCCACGCTATTGTCCGTCCATCGAGGACAAGGTAGTGCGTTTCGCCGACCGGACCGCTCACCAGATATTCATCGAACCGGAAGGGCTCGATGCCGGGGAGATCTATCCCAACGGAATCTCCACTTCCCTGCCATTCGATACCCAGTTGGCTCTGGTTCGCTCCATCACCGGATTCGAAGCGGCCCACATCACCCGCCCCGGCTATGCCATCGAGTACGACTATTTCGACCCCAGGGACCTGTTTCCCACGCTGGAGACCAAATCATTGCGTGGTCTCTTCTTTGCCGGTCAGATCAACGGCACCACCGGTTACGAGGAGGCCGCAGGACAGGGTCTCGTCGCCGGGATCAATGCGGCCGCACAGGTGCTTGCCCGGGACGCCTGGACACCACGGCGCGACCAGGCCTACATCGGAGTCATGGTCGACGACCTGGTCACCCGCGGAACCCTGGAACCGTACCGGATGTTCACTTCCCGCGCGGAGTACCGCCTGAGCCTGCGGGAAGACAACGCGGACCGGCGTCTCACACCGCTCGGCAGGGCCCTCGGGATCGTCGGCGACCGGCGCTGGGACGCGTTCGAAAACAAGCGTCATCAGATCGATCGCGGGCGGCGGTATCTGGAAACCACGCGACTGAAACCCGGCACCCTGGAGCCGGCACGGGAGGAGGCGCTGTTCGGCGCACCCCTGGCCGGCGACAGCAGCCTTTTCGAGCTGCTACGCCGCCCCGAAGTCAGTTACGCGACACTCCGCCAGGCCGGCCTGGCCGACCCGCAAGTCATCGACCCCGAGGTCGCCGAGCAACTCGAGATCGAGGCGACCTATGCCGGATATCTCGCGCGTCAGACCGCGGACATCGACCGGCAACACCGCAACGAATCCACCAGCCTGCCGGCGGATCTCGACTACGCCACGGTGCCCGGTCTGTCGAACGAGGTACGCCAGAAGCTCATCGAGATACGACCCGACTCCGTGGGGCAGGCGAGTCGGATTCCCGGGGTGACGCCGGCAGCCATCTCCCTGCTGCTGATTCACCTGAAAAAGCGCGCGCTCACCGACAACCAGGGCGCGGGGCGGGCGGCCTGAACGAAACGGCGCCGCCGACGCCGCGGGAACTGCTCGCACGGGGTTGCGCCGAGTTGGACCTGTCGCTGCCGGCGTCGCTGGTCGACAAGCTGTTGCGCCATCTCGATCTGCTGGCCCAATGGAACCGGCGCTACAACCTGACGGCGATCCAAACCGGGCCGGACATGGTGACCCACCATCTGCTCGACTGTCTGGCGGTGGTACCCTATGCGCCCGCCGGAAGGCTGCTGGATCTGGGAACCGGTGCAGGTTTCCCCGGCGTACCCCTGGCGCTTGCCCGACCCGAGGACCATTACACCCTGGTGGATAGCAGCCTGAAACGCATCCGGTTCGTGCGTCACGTGAAAGCGCAACTGAAACTGACCAATGTCGAGACACGGCACTGCCGCGCCGAAGCGCTCCACGGCGAGGCTCCATTCGACGGCGTGGTGGCCCGGGCATTCCGTGCGCCCCAAACCGTGCTGAGCCTGGCGGCGCCGCTGCTCGCCCCGGGGGGGCGCTGCGTGGTCATGTGCGGACAGGCTCCCGCCGCGGGCAACCCCGCGCCTGGTGCATTCACGAGGGTTTCGGCAGTGCCGCTCCGGGTTCCGTTTCTCGCGGCGATACGCCATCTGTTGATCGGCGAGCGCAGCTGAACCGTGGCCCGGATTATCGCCATCGCCAACCAGAAGGGCGGAGTGGGCAAGACCACTACCAGCATCAATCTTGCCGCGTCGCTGTCGGCAACGCGGCGCCGTACTCTATTGATCGACATGGACCCGCAGGGTAACGCCACCACCGGCAGCGGCGTGAACAAGAACGAGGTGAATCTCACCACGTACGATCTGCTGCTCGGCACCGCCACGATCGCCGAAGCGCACCTGCCGGCCGGCGAGTCCGGCTACGACCTGGTACCAGCCAATGCCGACCTCACCGCCGCCCGGGTGGAACTGCTGGAGCTGCCGGAGCGCGAGTTCCGTCTGCGCGCTGAGATCGCGCGGGTGACCGAGGCGTACGACTATGTTCTGATCGACTGCCCGCCCGCCCTGGATATGCTGACGGTAAACGCCCTGGTAGCCGCCCAGACGGTGCTCATCCCCACGCAGTGCGAGTACTACGCCCTGGAAGGGTTGTCCGATCTGGTCGAGACGATCGATTCCATCGGCCGCACCGCCAACCCCGGTTTGCGCCTCGAGGGCGTACTGCGCACCATGGTCGATCCGCGCAACCGGCTCAGCCAGGAAGTGTCACAGCAGCTGTGCGACCATTTCGGGGACCAGGTCTACCGAACCGTCATCCCCCGTAACGTGCGCCTCGCGGAAGCCCCCAGCTTCGGGCTGCCGATTTTCGCTTACGACCGCTCCAGCAAAGGCGCGACCGCCTACCTGTCGCTGGCCGGGGAGTTCATCCGCCGCCATGGCGACACCGCTCCAGGCAAGGGTGCATGAACCGAAGGAAAAGCAAAGCCCTCGGCAAGGGGCTCGATTCGCTGCTCAGCCGATCGTCCGCGCAGCGCGCCGCGGCACCATCCGCCCCACCGGCCGACCAAGGCGCAACGGGCACCCCCGCCGACGGGGCACTGCGCGAACTGCCGGTCGACTTGATCGACCGGGGCCGCTACCAGCCGAGGCGCCATTTCGATGCCGCCGAACTGGAGGAACTGGCCGACTCCATCCGCGCCCAGGGGGTGGTACAACCGATTCTGGTGCGCCCGCTCGACAGCCGTTACGAACTGATCGCCGGGGAACGGCGCTGGCGCGCAGCGCAGGCGGCCGGTCTGCACGCCATTCCCGCCATCATCCGGGACATTCCGGACAACCGGGTGGCCGCGGTCGCCCTGATCGAGAATATCCAGCGCCAGGATCTGAACGCCATCGAGGAAGCGGTCGCCCTGCAACGGTTGATGGATGAGTTCCAGATGACGCATCAGGAGGTGGCTGAGTCGGTGGGTCGCTCCCGCGCGGCGGTGACCAACCTGATCCGCCTGCTCGGGCTCAATGAGGACGTCCGGTCACTGGTGGAGCAGGGTGCCCTGGGCATGGGGCATGCCCGCGCGCTGCTGGCGATCAGCGGCCCGCGCCAGAGCAGCATCGCCGCCGAGGTGGTGGCCAAAGGCCTGTCGGTGCGTCAGGTCGAGGCACTGGTGCGCCGTGCTCAGATGCCGGTGGATGATGCCGGATCGCGGCCCCAAGCGAAGGATCC
>JAYZWP010000105.1:0-2836 GCA_036142245.1 Pseudomonadota bacterium
GACTCGACCCATCCCAGATTCTGCGCCGCCGCTGGCGTTCCCCGAGCAACTCGGGGGCAGCGCCGTGGCGCACTTTGGCGACCACCGCGCCATGTTCCGCCGTGACCCAGACCCGGCTGTCGATCGCCCGGTAGAGGTCGACCGCTTCACGGTGGGGATGACCATACCGGCTGTCATGCCCCGCGGAGACGATCGCGTGGCGGGGCCTGGTCCAGCTCGCGAAGTGCGCATCGGCTGCGTCGCGGCTGCCGTGGTGCGGAACGACCAGCAGATCGACCGACAGCGGCTGCGCGCCTTGCCGCTCCATCAGACGCCGGATCGCCGGGCGGTCTATATCACCGGTCAGCAGCGCCCGACCGGAGCGCCCGCTCACCAGTAACACGCAGGAACAGCGGTTACTGTCCACCCGGCATGCCGCCTCGTCCAGCGGTGACGGATAGAGCACCTGAAACAGCACTCCGTCCCACCGCCACTGATCCCCGGCCCGGCAGCGCGTCGACGACACCCCTGGCGGCAAATCGGGCAACGGCTCTCCGACTTTGATCTGCGATACCCCGACGCGCTGCAACAGCCCCAAGGTCCCTCCCGCGTGGTCGCCATCGCCGTGGGACACAATCAGCAGGTCCACAGTGCGCCGGCCCAGGCGATGGATCTGCGGCGCCACCACGTCCCGGCCGATATCGAACCGGTCGCTGAAGCGCGCGCCGGTGTCGTAGAGCAGCAGGTGGTCGCGGGTCTTTACAAGCGTCGCCAGGCCCTGCCCCACATCGAGCACCGTCAGCTCGAAGTCACCTGCCTCGGGGACCTCCCCGGTGTAGAACAGCGGCAGCATCCACACAAGTCCCACCCAGCGACCCGGCACGCCGCGCGGTGCCAGAAGCCAGACGGCACCCAGGGTGGCGGGGAGTACCGCCCATGCCGGGGCGGCCCAATCGACCGGAACCGCTTGAGCGAAATCGGCGCAAATCCGCAACCAGAACCAGAGCGCCTCGACACTCCAGCCACTCAATCGCAGCAGCGCGGCAGCCGCCACCTCGGATAAACCGAGCGCCGCGGTCCCACCGAGCGCCAGCGGAATGGTGACAAAGCTCATCACCGGAACGGCGAGAAGGTTGGCCGGCAGCGCCGCGGCGCTGACCCGGCCAAACAGCACGAGCAGCAGCGGCGCCAGTCCGATACACAGGAACCACTGCAACCGAATCCAGCCCAGCCAGGCGCGGGGAGCGGCGGTCCGCCCGGTTACCATCCAGCCGATCCAGGCGACGGCCCCGAAGGAGAGCCAGAAACCGCCGTCGAGTACCGCCAGGGGATCGAACGCGAGAACGGCCAGCAGCGCGACCGCCACAGCGTCGCTGAAGCGTAGCCGCCGCCGGGCGAGCAGCGCCGCTGCCAGCACCAGAAACATCACCAGTGCCCGCCGGGCGGGAATACCGAAACCGCAGATCACCGCGTAGACGGTCGCTCCCGCCACCGCCAACACCCCCCCGGCCAGAGGCGCGGGGAAAACCTCGGCCCATCCCGTGCGTGCCCAGAGCCGCCGGCCGATCAGGAAACAGAACCCGCCCACGAGTCCGATGTGCAGACCGGAAATGGCGAACAGGTGGTTCACTCCGGTCGCGGTGATAAGTGTCCAGAGGTCCGGTGTCAGGACGGAACGGTCACCGAGCGCCAGCGCCCTGATGACCGCCTGGGCCGGCTGTGCCGGCACGAGCGCCGCAATATCGTCCGCCCGGTTCTGCCGCCAGCGGGCGACCACGCTTGCCGGCGTGTCGGGCAGGTGCGGGACGGCGACCTGTCTGCGCACGTATCCGGTGGCGCCGTAACGCCGGGCGAGCAACCAGCCGGCGTAATCGAATCCGCCGGGGTTGCGCATGCCGCGCGGCTGGCGCAGGCGCACCTCCAGACGGTATGCCGCACCCCCGGTCACCGCCACATCGGGCCGATACCAGGTCAGGCGAATCCGGTCCGGCAGCGTAATGAGCCGGCCATCGGCAACGCCGCTTGCGGGCGCGAAATCGAATTGAACGCGGCGCTCGCCGCGGCGGGGTGGCGAGATCACCCGGCCTTCTATAATCAGGTCCCGACCCTCCAGTGCCGGGTGCAACCGATCTTCCAATGCCCGCTGCGCACTGAAGGAAAACCATGCTATCCCGATCACCATCACGACAGGCAGGCTGCGGAGCCTGTCCGGAAACAGCGTACTTATCGCAATGCCCGCCAGCAGCATCGCCGTCACCAGCACAAGACCCGGAAGCGCCGGTGCCTGTGCCGCACAGGTCATGCCGCACAGTACGGCCAGGGCCAGCGGCAGCGGCGCAGGATCGCCCCCGGTCCGATGAAGGCGCGGCTGCGACGCCTGCTGCCCTCGCGGGAGCACATCTTCCGGATGCCCCTGATGGGCTATTTCCGGGACCATCTATCCCGTTACGAACTTTGGCATCTGAATCGGCGTTCCGCCGCCGGGGCGGTCGCCGTGGGATTCTTTTTCGCATTCATCACGCCGGTGTTTCAGATTCCTCCCGCGGTGGTTGCCGCCTACCTGTTTCGGGTCAATATCCCGGTCACGATACTGGCGACCTTCATTAACACACCGTTCACCTTTCCGGTGGTATACCTCACCTGCCACCGCATCGGGCTTGCCATTCTGGGCACGCCGGACTCCCAGGCCCCGCACTGGACGCTGGCGTGGATGAGCGCCAACCTTCTGCCGACCCTGGCAGGGGCGCTGATCCTGGGCAGCGCCGCCTCGGGCGCCGGGTATTTCACGATCCGGCTGATCTGGAGTCTGGATATCCGCCGCCGCTGGGTCCGGCGGCGGCAGCGACGACGCGAATCA
>JAYZWP010000106.1:0-9998 GCA_036142245.1 Pseudomonadota bacterium
CCCTGTCTGTTCGAGTATGTCTATTTCGCCCGTCCGGATACCGTTATGGATGGCGTGTCGGTGTACAAGGCGCGGTTACGTCTGGGGGAAAAGCTCGCCGAGAAAATCACGCGGCAGTGGCCCGGACACGACATCGAAGTGGTCATCCCGATTCCCGATACCAGCCGCACAGCGGCCTTGCAGCTCGCCCACGTGCTGGGGGTGAAATATCGGGAGGGGTTCATCAAGAACCGGTACATTCCGCGTACCTTCATCATGCCGGGGCAGTCGGAGCGGGCACGCTCGGTGAAGCACAAGCTGAACGCAATATCTCTGGAGTTCAAGGGCAAGACGGTGCTGTTGGTGGACGATTCCATCGTCCGGGGCACCACGTCGCAGCAGATCGTACAACTGGCCCGAGACGCCGGAGCGCGCAAAGTGTATTTCGCATCCGCCGCGCCGCCGGTACGCTACGCCAACGTATATGGGATCGACATGCCGACCCCGCGGGAACTGATCGCTCATGCGCGTACCGAGCAGGAGGTCGCTGAACTGATCGGTGCCGACTGGCTCATCTATCAGGATTTGGCCGACCTGCAGTGGGCGGTCAGCGAAGGCAACCGACAGGTCCGGCAGTTCGATGCCTCCTGCTTCGATGGCCATTACGTCACGGGCGGTGTGGACCGCCTTTATCTCGATCAGATCGGTGCACTGCGCAGCGACGAGGCCAAGCAGGCGCGCAACGCCGTGGCCGATCGTGAGACCTCGTTCGAGTCGGTCAGCTGAACGGCGGCTTGGGTGCGTATCAAGAGGCAGTGATGAAGTTGTTGCTCAGATCGAGGTCGTTGCGCCGGTATCGCGCGGTGACGATATTGGTATTGGCTCTGCTGGTCGCGCCGCTGGCCAGCCTGGCGCAGCAGCTGGACGCGAAGATCGATGCCGCGGTTGAAGCGCACCTGCCGGCCGCGATAACTGACGTTCAGCAATGGGTCCGGTACCGCACTGTCACGGATGCCACGGACTCCTACCGCGCCGAGAAAACCGCGTTACTCAAGGCCATCGTGACGCGCGCCGCGGAACTGGGTCTCTCCGGTCGGCTGGTGGCCGAAGATCGGGTGGCGATCGTCGATCTGGGCGACGCTGCGGACCCCGACAACGCCATTGGCATCCTGGTACATGCCGATGTGGTTCCGGCCAATGCCGATGCTGGCTGGGATGCACCTCCATTCTCGGGGGAGCTCATCGGCGACCGGATTTACGGCCGCGGCGCAGCCGATGACAAGGGGCCGATCGCGGCTACCCTGCATGCTATGGCAATCATTCGTGAACTGGAGCTGCCTCTGGATCGCGGTGTGCGGATGATCGTGGGCACCAGCGAGGAGAACATGCAGTGGGACGACATGGCTGCGGTGGCCGAGGCAGGTTGGGTCCCTGCGACAGGCTGGACCGCCGATGCCGCCTTTCCTGTGATCAACGCCGAGAAGAGTTTCCTCAACGCAACGGTGATCTTTCGCGGCGCAAGCGGCGCCGGCATCCTTAGCGGATTGCAGGGCGGTCTGGCGCCGAATTCCGTGCCGGACCGGGCGCAGTTGCAGGTCGTTGCGCCTCCCGAGTTGCGGGCGCGGTTGACGCGGGCCGGACAGGAACTGCTGGAAGTTGCTCCCGGTCTGGAGGTGGATATGCTGGAGGCTCCCGGCGGTTACACCCTGGTGGTGACCGGCAAGGCGGCCCATGGTTCGCGCCCGGAAAGCGGGCTCAACGCCATAACCCACCTGGCCGCGCTGCTTGAGCAGAGCGGTGTGCTGGAGTCCGCGGGCCGGTTTCCGGAAGCGACCGCGCTGCGCTTTATCAGGGCAGCACTCGGGCTCGAATCGAACGGTGAGCGTTTGGGAATCGCCCGCAGCCACGACGTCATGGGCGCGACGACGGTGAATCTCGGCATGGTTGAGTCGCGCAAGGACGCCGTCCTGCTGTCGTTTAATATCCGCGGGCCCGATGGGTTGTCGGTGGAGGAGATCACCGCGGCGCTTGAGGAGGCGGCTGCTCCCTTCTCCGGGGAGGTGGTGTTGGAGGTCGCAAAACAGCCGCTTTATGTAGAACCTGATACCCCGCTGGTGCGTACTCTGCAGGCGAGTTATGCGGCAATCACGGGAGAGGAACCGAAACTGCTCGCTATCGGCGGGACCACCTACGCCAAGGCTTACCCGGGTTACGTGGCTTTCGGCATGGGGTTCATCGGGGAGGCTGGACCGGTTCACGCACCCAACGAGCGATTGCTGGTCTCGCACCTGCAGCGGGGTATGCGCATCTATGTCGACGCCATCCTGCGCGCGTCGCGGGCCGAAGGCCGGTAACGAATCGGTTAATATGCGGGTCTGAAGCACGCTGCGGACCCGCGGGTCCGGGTAGCCTGTCACGATACCGGGTGGATGAACTGGCAACGCGATAATGGCTGATCGAAGAGTCCTGCTGGTCACTGCGGAGCCGGCGTACCACGTTGAATTACACGACAAACTCGCCGGGGTTGGCGCCCGTTATGTGGTTGATTCAGCGAATGGGCTGAGTGAAGCCGTTGCCTGCTGCGCGCAGGACAACCTCGATGTGATCCTGCTGGACATGCGCCTGAGTGATGCCGGCGGGTTACAGGCGGTCGCCAGGTTGCGGGAAGTTCGCCAGGAGCTACCCATTGTGGTGCTCGCCACCGACGCTGATCGTCCCCTCGCCGCGGAAGCCGTCAAAGCCGGTGCCCAGGATTATCTGGTGAAGGATCGGGTTTGCGGCCACCTGCTGGTGCGCGCACTCGACTATGCGGTGGAGCGCAAGCGGCTCGAATCGATCGCGCATCTCGCCCATTACGACGGCCTGACCGGTCTGGCGACACGCACGCTGTTTCGGGACAGGGCTCAGACCGCTATCGCCCGGTCGAAGCGCACCGGCACGCAGTTGGCGGTGATCTATCTCGATCTGGACAAGTTCAAGCCGATCAACGACCGGTACGGACACGATACCGGGGACGCCGTGCTGAAGGAGGTCGCCCGCCGGCTGCATGAGAATGTTCGGGCGACCGATACAGTCGCCCGCTTCGGTGGTGACGAGATGGTGGTACTGGTCGAGAGCGTTTCCGACGAGAGCGCCTCCACGGTGGTGGACAAGCTCAGTGCGGCGCTGGTGGCACCGATCAGCATCGGGGGCGAAATCCTGGATGTCGGGGTCAGCATCGGTGTGGCGATGCATCCGCGTGACGGCGGCAGTATGGAAGACCTGCTGCATAACGCCGACTGCGCGATGTATGAATCGAAGCGCCGCGGCGCAGGACCGGTTTTTTTCCGGCCCGAACTCTCGGCGGTCAGCTGAAGCCGGAAACCCAGGTCATTTACGGGGGGTTTAAGGGAAATCGATGCCGAACCGGTTTTCGTTCAGATTCATACCGTCGTTCGGGGTTTTGACGCTGCCGTTCGAGATATGCTGGTAACGGTAACCGATCTGATAGCGTCCTGCTTCGCCAAACCGGAATCCGGCCCCCACCAGCGAGCCGATCTGCACCATCGTTGATAGTTGCCGGTTACCGATGGAGGTATTGGACAGCAGATGCAGGCCAATGCCACCCTCGAGGTAGGGTGAAAAGCCGCCTCCCCGTGCGTTCTTTGATTCCAGACGGAAGACCGGTGTCAAGGAGATTTCGGCCAGGCTGTCGTGTCTGGCACCACCTTTGTCACTGTCCCAGTAGCCGAGTTCCGCTTCCCAGTAGCCACCTACCTGCCAGTTGCCTTCCGTAAACCAGAGCCGTTCCCAATAGTCGCGAATGCCGATCCGGAACGATTCGGTATCGCTTTGACCGTCGGCGGCGGCGACGGTGAGGCCGGCAATGTCCGCCGCTCCGACAGGCGTGCCGGTCAGCAGCAGAAGGGTCACCGTCGTTCCGGCCAAGATTCTGGGCATCAACATCGCTAAAATCTCCCTGCTTTTCCGTCCGTCAGTCCATGACGCAGCAAGCGTCGGTATTGTTCTCGATCCGGTTCCGGACCCGCCGAATTATTCTGTATCCACCGAGGTGGCGCAACCATCAGGGCGCGCTTGCCGCCGGTGCCTTATCTGTACAAGTCATAGAGATACCTTCCGTCGTTGATGAAACACATTAAGTTACCGCGGGAGCGACTGCGCAACGTCGCCATCATCGCCCACGTCGATCACGGCAAGACGACCCTGGTCGATTGCCTGTTGCGTCAGTCCGGAACCTGGGATGCGCACCAGGCGGTGGCGAGCCGGGTCATGGACAGTGGAGATCAGGAGCGGGAACGGGGTATCACCATCACCGCCAAGAACACCGCCATCACCTGGCGTGACCACCGAATCAATATCGTCGATACACCGGGTCACGCCGATTTTGGCGGCGAAGTGGAGCGTATCTTGTCCATGGTGGACTCGGTATTGCTTTTGGTGGACGCCGTCGACGGGCCGATGCCCCAGACGCGGTTCGTGACCGCGCACGCCCTGGCCCGTGGCCTGAGACCCCTCGTCGTGATCAATAAAGTGGACCGGGCCGAGGCGCGGCCCGACTGGGTGCTGAATCGGACCTTTGATCTGTTCGACCGGCTCGGGGCGAGCGATGAGCAGCTCGACTTCCCGGTCATCTACGCGTCCGCGGTGCAGGGATACGCGGGGCTCGATCCCCGGGTCCGCTCCGGGGATATGACGCCGTTGCTCGACGCAATGCTCGAGCAGGTGCCGGCGCCCGCGGTGAAAGAGGGACCCTTGCAGATGCAGATCAGCTCCCTGGCATTTTCCAGCTTCGTCGGGGCTATCGGCATTGGACGGATTCATCGGGGCGAATTGGTTCCCGGACAGACGGTGAGCGTGGTGTCCGCGGATGGTGGCCGTCGCAAGGGGCGGATACTGCAGGTGTTCGGATTTCGCGGTCTGGAGCGGTTCGAGATCGAGGGAGCAGGCCCCGGCGACATTGTCGGGATCTGCGGCATCGAGCCGTTGCATATTTCCGACACCCTTTGCGACCCGGGTCAGCCCGAGGCGCTGCCCGCGCTGTCAGTGGATGAACCGACCATGGTGATGAACTTTGCAGTGAACAAGTCCCCGTTCGCGGGGCGGGATGGCAAATTCCTGACGGCACGGCAGATCCGCGAGCGGCTGGACCAGGAGTTGATCAGCAATGTTGCGCTGCGGGTCGAACCCACCGCCGATCAGGACGTCTTTCGAGTCGCGGGGCGCGGTGAGCTGCATCTGGCCATCCTCATTGAGCAGATGCGCCGGGAAGGTTACGAGTTGGCGGTGTCGCGACCGGAAGTGATCGAAAAGGAGATCGACGGGGTGCGCAGCGAGCCGTATGAACTGGCGATCATCGAGGTGGACCCGGAGCACCAGGGTGCGGTCGTGGAGCTGCTCGGGTCGCGCAAGGCGCAGATGCAGGACATGCAGCAGATGCCGGACGGCCGGTTACGGTTGGAGTATCTGTTACCGAGCCGCGCCCTGATCGGCTTTCGCGGTCAATTTCTTACTGCGACCTCCGGTCACGGTACTCTGCACCACGTTTTCGATCACTATGGTACGGTGCAGTCGGCGCCCGTGCCCGCGCGGCGTAATGGCGTGTTGGTCTCGATGGCCGATGGCAAGGCGGTGGGTTACGCGCTGTTCAATCTCCAGGAGCGGGGGCGTCTGTTCATCGGCGCCGGGGACGATGTCTACGAAGGGATGGTCGTGGGCATCCACAGCCGCGAGAACGACCTGGTGGTCAATCCGATGAAGACCAAGCAGCTAACCAATATTCGTGCCGCGGGTAACGACGAGAACATCCTGCTCACCTCACCCCACAGGGTGACCTTGGAATGGGCGCTGGAATTCGTCGAGGATGATGAACTGGTGGAAGTGACGCCATCCGCCATCCGCATTCGCAAGCGGTATCTGAAGGAGTCCGATCGCAAGCGCGAGGCACGCCGGGCGGTGGGATGATCGCGCTGTTGCAGCGGGTCAGTCGTGCGAGTGTTCGGGTCGGTGGTGAGACCGTTGCGGATATCGGCCGGGGGCTGTTGACCCTGGTGGGCGTCGAGCGCGGCGACGGGGCGCAGCAGGTGGAGCGGCTGGCACGGCGGCTGGTCGGTTATCGGGTGTTTGCCGATGAGCAGGGGAGAATGAATCTCAGCGTCGCCCAGATCGGCGGGGAACTGCTGCTGGTGCCTCAGTTCACCCTGGCGGCAGATACCCGCAGTGGCCGGCGGCCGGGGTTCGAGACCGCGGCTTCGCCGCGGCAGGCGGAGCAACTCTTTGCGGACTTTGCCAGCGCGGTGCGGCGCCTGCACGGCGACGTCTTCACCGGCCGGTTCGGGGCCGACATGCAGGTCGAGCTGGTGAATGAAGGCCCGGTGACCTTCTGGTTGCAGGTGCCGGCTAACGGCGACTCCGGACCTGGCCCATGACCACCTACGCCATCGGCGATCTGCAGGGCTGTTATGAACCGCTGCGTGCGCTGCTCGACAAGGTCCGCTTCGACGCGGCGCGGGACCGGCTCTGGTTCGTCGGCGATCTGGTCAATCGCGGCCCGCGATCGCTGGAGGTGCTGCGTTTCGTGCGGGACCTCGGCGATAGCGCGACGGTGGTGCTGGGCAATCACGACCTGCACCTGCTCGCGATAGCAGCCGGTTACGCGGCGCCGAGAAGAGGCGACACCCTCGACGGCATTCTGGGAGCCGCAGATCGGGATGAGCTATTGATCTGGTTACAGCACCGTCCGTTGGCCCACTTCGAAGAGGATCTCGGCGTGCTCATGGTCCACGCCGGTGTGGCGCCGCAGTGGTCCCTGATACAGACGCTGGCGCGGGCCTCGGAGCTGGAGCAGGTACTGCGCGGCGACGCGGCGGGACAGTTCTTCGCGGCGATGTACAGCGAACAGGGTACGCTTTGGCGTGATGACCTGACCGGGCCGGCGCGTTGGAGGACCATTGCGGATTTCCTGACCCGAGCGCGATTTCTCGATCGGTCGGGCCGGTGCGACCTGAGTGCCAAGGGGCCTCCGGGAACCCAACCCGCCGGTTACATGCCCTGGTTCGATCATCCGGATCGTCGCACTGCCGGGCAGCGGATCGTATTCGGGCATTGGTCCGCCCTGGGTGCGCCGCACCGGGATGACGTCGTGGCACTGGACACCGGCTGTCTTTGGGGAGGGTGTCTGAGTGCGCTGCGCCTGGACCCGCCGAATGAACTGTTCCAGATCGATTGCCCCGGTGCCGGAGCTCGACCCAACCGTCCTGTGGCCGGTTGATCCAAGGTGGTACGCTACGCAACCGCAAGACTGAGGCTGGCTGCAGGCCCAGCCGCCGTGAGGAGGAAATTTCCATGAACGCCATCGAACACCCTCTGCGACGCCCCATCGACTGGCCGGGACAGAAGGGGGTTGTCACCCGGGTGCCTGGCAGGGTTTTCGTCGACCCGGACATATATGCGCTGGAGCAGGAGCGGATCTTCCGCGGACCGGTGTGGAACTTCGTCGGGCTCGAGGCCGAAATACCCGATGCTGGTGACTACAAGACCGTGCAAATCGCGGACACGCCGGTCATCGTGGCGCGCGGAGAGACCGGTGAGGTCCATGTCTGGGTGAACCGCTGCTCGCACCGCAACGCCAAGATCTGTCTCGACAATCAGGGTCATACCGACGAGGGGTTTTATTGCGTCTACCATCAGTGGGGTTATGACCTTGCCGGGAATCTGACCTCGGTGACTTTTCAGCGCGGGCTCGGCGGAGTCGGCGGCATGCCGGATGACTTCGACAAGAGTCAGGCTGGTCCGCGCAAATTGCGGGTGGCGACCTACAACGGCGTGATTTTCGCCACCTTCAGCGACCAGACGCCATCCTTCGAGGAATACGTCGGCAGCGAAACCGGCAAATTCATCAAGCGGGTCTTCAATCGCCCCGTGAAGCTGCTGGGTAAACAGCGGCAGTTCATGCGGGGCAACTGGAAGCTGTACGCCGAGAATCCCCGGGACGGCTATCACGCCAGTTTGCTGCATCTGTTCTTCGCCACTTTCGGACTGTTCCGCGCCAGCCAGACCGGCCGGATTCATGTTGAAAATAACGGTCTGAACACCTGCTTCTACACCTTTGCCGGACAGGAGGATGCCAAGGCCAAGGCGCAAGGAATGAAGGAGGCGGCCCATACCTACCAGGAGGGAACCTATAGCCTGGAGGATACGAACCTGCTGAAGGGGCGTATGGAGTGGGAGGATGGGGTCAATCTCGTCATCATCGATGTGTTCCCGATCATGATGCTGCAACAGATCGCCAACGTGCTGAACATCCGGCAGTTCGAACCCCACGGGCCGGACAGCGTCACCATTCACTACTATTTTTTCGGTTACGAGGATGACGATCCGGAGTTGACCGAGATGCGCCTGAAGCAGATCAACCTCATCGGCCCCGCCGGACTGGTCTCCATGGAGGACGGGCTGGCCATCGAAATCGTCCAGGACGGCATCGCCAAGGACCCGAATACCGAAGCCATTATCGAAATGGGCGGCCGGGAAGTTCTCTCCGGGCATGGCTTTCTCGCCAGCGAAGACCCGGTACGGGGCTTCTGGACCGGCTACCGGGAGTTGATGGGGCTCTGAGTCTTGGGACGAGGTCCGCCTCGTGCGTCTCAGATCCTTGTGCAGCCTTTTCCAGTCCTGTCCAGTGCTGACAGAGAGGTTGACCGGTTGTTATTCTTCGCTGCCGGCGCGCAGGGCCGCAGCCCCGGATCAGCGCCAAAGTTTGTGGTTCTTTAGGAGAGGAGTGCCGAGGCATGCATGAATTTCAGTTCGCCGCGCCCGATTCACTCGACGCGGCGCTTACGCTCCTGAGGGAGAAAGGGGCTGCCGCGCGGGTCATGACCGGCGGGACCGATCTCATCGTCAATATGCGGGTAGGTCGCCGCAAACCGGAGCTGGTGATCGATGGAAAGCGGATTCCGGATCTGAACCAACTGAGCATCGATGGTTCGGGCCTGACCATCGGCGGTGCCGTACCCTGCCGCGTGCTGTGGCAGAACCAGCAGATCCGCAAGGAGTACCCGGCGGTGATCGATTCCGCCGAGTTGATTGGCGGGGTCGCGATTCAGGGGCGGGCCACGCTCGGAGGTAACCTGTGTAACGCGGCGCCGAGCGCGGATGGCATCCCGACACTGATCGTCCTGGGGGCCACGGCACAGATCGTGGGGCCGAACGGCACACGCGAGGTTCCCGTGGAAGAGATCTGTCTCGCGCCGGGCAAAACCTCGCTGGCGGATGACGAACTGCTCGTCAGCATCAAGATTCCGGCGCCGGTGAAAGGTGCTGGCGCCAGGTTTTTGCGCTTCATTCCCCGTAACGAAATGGACATCGCCGTGGTGAATGCTGCTGCCTGTGTGGTGCTGGACGGTGACACCTTCTCCGCGGCGCGCATAGCCGTCGGTGCTGTTGCGCCGACGCCGTTGTTCGTCAAGGAGGCGGGCGATGCCCTGGTCGGTAAACCGGTGTCGGACGACAGCATCGCCGCGGCCGCACAAATCGCCATGGATGCAGCGAAACCCATCTCGGACATGCGCGGAACCGTCAAGCAGCGCAAGCATCTCACCAAAGTTTTGGTCACTCGTGCCCTGAGAGGCGCGGTCGACCGCGCGAAAGGAGCCTGATCATGGGGCGAAAAACACACGTTACGACCATCATCAACGGCGAGAGCCGGGAGTTTCTCTGCGAACCGCGGCAGAGTCTGCTCGAGTCACTGCGGGACGAACTCAACGTCACCGGTCCCAAGGAAGGGTGCAACGACGGTAACTGCGGCGCCTGTTCGGTGTTCCTGGATGGCATGCTGGTGAATTCCTGTTGCGTTCTGGGTGTCGAAGCGGAAGGTCGTGCCGTTGAGACCGTGGAGGGGCTTGCGCCGCCGGATGGGCTGCATCCCCTGCAGCAGGCTTTTCTTGAAGAGACCGGCATGCAGTGCGGTATCTGCACCCCCGGCTTTCTGATGTCGGCGAAATCTTTGTTGGAATCGAATCCCAACC
>JAYZWP010000107.1:0-3090 GCA_036142245.1 Pseudomonadota bacterium
GGCGGGGTCCTCCCACATTTCGTTGGCCACCGATGGGCCGCGGATGATGATCTCGCCCTCTTCCCCGGGCGGCAGGATGTCTTCGGCGGTGCCACCCGGCTCGATCACCCGCACCTCCGAATTGAGCAATGGCTTGCCGATGCTGGCGATCTTCTCCTCCCGTGCGATATCTTTGCTGAACATCATGGTCCCGCCACTGAGCCCCGATTCGGTGGTGCCGTAGATATTGATGATGTTGGGCGTGACGAGATCACGGATCCTGTTAAGGGTACCCAGATCGATCACCTCGCCCGCAAACCCGGCCAATTCGATGCTGGCGAAGTCCTCGCGCGTCACCTCCATCTGAAAGAGCATGCGCCAGATGGTCGGCAACAGCACGCAGATGGTGCACTGCTCGCGCCGCAGGGTTTCGACGTAGGACTGGGGCGAGAACTGCGCCATGAAAACCAGCTTGCCGCCGACGTTGATCAGCGGCAGGGCGCCGTTCTGCCACCCCATGAATGACGTGCTGATGGGAATCAGCTGGGCGCTGTGAGGATTCACGCTGTAGATGTAGGCACCAGCCCGTGCGCCTTCGAGCAACGGACGATTGCGGTGAATCACCCCCTTCGGAATGCCGGTGGTACCCGAGGAAAGACAGATCAGGGCGATGTCGTCCTCGTAGACCGGCATCGGTTCGAAGTCGGGCGGATACTGGTCAAGGTCATCCGGCAGCACGATCTCACCGGTCGCCCGGGCGGTCTCCAGACTCGTCACTCCACTGCGCGCGGCGACATAGCCGGTAATCCAGGGTGCCTGCGCCTTGATCCGACCGACCTGCTCGGCAAGATTCGCCTCATACACCAGGATGCGCGGGGAGAGCCGTTCCAGGGTTTTCACCATGATCGGCAGGGATTCACGTACGTGCAGAGCGACCGGGATTGCGCCAAGTTCATAGGCGGCGCACAACGCGACCACATGGTTCGCCGACGGCAGCACCATGAGCGCGACCCGGTCTCCCTTGCGCACCCCCAGTTCGTGACAAAGCCGAACGGTGCGCCGAACCTTGTCGAACAGGTCGCCGTAGGTGTAGCGGAACTGCTCGTCGACCACCGCGTCGTTGCCGGGGAAATAGGTCGCCGTACGCCGCAGCATGCTGCGTACGCTGTATTCAGAACCTGACATCGTCGAACTCCTCCTTCTGGTCCGTTGGAATTGATTTCCACTGCGCCGCCAGCGGCCTTGAAACACTGCTGGAGACAGCCGGCAGATTATCCTCGGCGCGGACGACGCCGAAGGACAAATTTGTGGCGCCTTTATTTGTCTACCCGCACCTCGACCCGGGGCGGTGAACCGTCATCCACGACCTGCGGCTGGCAAATGAACAGCCGCTCCGCCGCGATCCCCTTGTCCTCGATCAGCCGTCTTTTGATCAGACTGGCGCGCTCGCCAGCCAAGGCCAGGAGCCTGTCGGTACCGTCTTCGTCAGCTCCGGCCACATCGGCACCGGTGGCCAGACCGCACAGGCGAAAACGCAGTCCCGGCCGCTCTCCCGCCACCGCGGCCAATTCTGTCAGATAGTCGTCGAAGCCCTCTTCCCGCGGGGTACTCTCGCCGGCCACGAACTCGACCGGCGACAATTGAATTTGCGTGGTCGCGCCTACCACGTCGAGCACGGTACCCAACGCCGCCAACGGCAGCACCGAGACCTTGACGTACGTGAGCACCGCCGACTGTACGGCCCCCACCATCGCCGTTCCCATCACGTTGCTCAGATCGAACCGGGGATCCTGCAGGTTGCCTCTGACCGGCAATGTCAACCGGACGTTGTTTTTGCTGTCGCGGACGGTATCGAGCGCGCTTTCCAGCGGCGAGCCGAGAAGCCGCAGGGTCCTTTGCGTCTTTTTGTTCTGCGCCGAGGCAACCTGGATGTTCGCCAGGCGCAGGTCCAGGGCACCGTCGATGACCCCCTCGTCGAAACGAAAATCGATGCCGGCGGAAAGCTGTCCACTGGTGAGGTTGTAGCCGATGGCGGGCACGGTATAACTGGACAGCGGCGGCAGTCCGATGCCGGAAACGGAACCCTTGGCGGTCAGGGTCGGTTCGGCGCTGAGTAACCGGACGTCGCCGGCCAGTTCCAACTTGCCGAACTCGTTGACCGTGGCCGCCACACGATAGGGGCTCAGGCGGTCACGCTCGCGGGTGTCGATCTGCGTGACCTGCAACTCCGTAACCTCCGCCAATGCACTGAATCGCGGCGATACACCCCGATCCTGGAAACTGATGCGACTGCCCGGCGCAACCACCAGCTCGTCGATGGCGAGAGTAAAGCCCGGGTCGCTGCTTGCCGCCTCGCCGCCCGGCACGGTCGCAGGCGCCGCCGAGGGAGCGGTCGATTCCAGGTGATTGAAGCCCGCCAGCCGACCATCCGCCAGACGCCGGATCGTCACGGCGACGCCCTCCACGGCGGCACGAGTCACCTCGACCCGGGTGCCTTGCTCGCCGGCACTGACAATCACCGGGCCCAGTTGCACGTCGCCGTCCACCACGACCGCCCTCGCGCCGTCGGTCGCTGTCTCCAGTTCCAGGGCATCGACGCCGGACAGGTACAGCGCAGCGGCACGCAACTGCTGCGTGGGCGACCCCGACAGTTCGCGCAATTCGATCCGCTGCACGGCTGCCAGGTGAGCCCCCTGAGGATCACGGCGCACCGCGAAATCCTCCGCGCTGAGCGCTCCGGTCAGGGTCGGAACCGGCTGCCCCGTTGCGTTGGCGATGCTCCCGTCCCAGCGCGCTGCCGCCACGGTACCGGAAAAGCCGTTGTCCAGTTGCAGCGAGGTTCCTGCAGTCGTGAGTTCACCGGTCACCTCATACAGTGGCCCCTGATCCGGGATTGTCACGGCGACATCGCCGCTCCAGTTCGCCGCGTCGGTGCCGACCTGCATCCCCGTCGCCGTGACGTCCAACCGTGCCAGATCAACCGTCCCGGCGAAGCTGACGTCGCCGGGTGCCGAATCGCTCAGGGCAAGGCGCAACGCGCCCGAAACACGCCCCGCGACGAGTGCCACGGAGATGCCGGGCTGGGACGAGACCGTGTCATCCGCCGCGTCT
>JAYZWP010000108.1:0-4200 GCA_036142245.1 Pseudomonadota bacterium
ACGCTTCCAGCTTCGCCGCCTCACGCCGGTAGTACCAGCGCGGAACCGGGTTGGACTCGTTGTCGGCCCGCCGCCAGAGCATGTGGGACTCGATGTTGTGGTGGTCCAGCATCGCCGGGGTGGCACCGATCAGCCGCTTGTAGGGCACCAGACTGATGGTATCGAAGTGCACCAGATCATAGGCACCGTCCGCCATCCAGCGCCGCAGCACCGCCGCGAAATCGCGCGAGCGCAGCCAGTCCAGGTTGTAAGCGCTGCCGGTCAGCAACCCCTTCAGCGCCACCAGTTCCCGGCCGCGCGGCAGCGTGTCGATGGGCGTGGGGAAAAACTCGAGTCGGCCGCAGAACCCCGCCAGCACGTCCCGCGCCGTGGAAATGCCCTGGTCGAGGTTCCCGACCAGCGGCGCCATCAGCGCCTCCTGGTGAAACGCGAGCAGGTCGACCTCGTGGTGACGCGCCAACTCCCGCACCATGTTGTAGGCGCGCAGCAGCACCCCCGCCTTGGGCGGGTGGGGGATCAGGTGGGAAAGCCACAGTACCCGCATGGTGGTGGTTACCGACGGCGTGCCCGCAGCACCGGGACACCGTTCCGGCGCATACCGGATTGTCTGACGTCGCGCGCGCTCAACGGCCGTAGTTGTCCTCGAACCGGACGATGTCGTCCTCGCCGAGGTAGGAACCGGACTGCACCTCGATCAATTCCAAAGGGATCCGGCCGGGGTTCTCGAGCCGGTGACGCGCACCCAGCGGGATGTAGGCGGACTGATCCTCGCCGAGCATGAACACCTCATCCCCGCGGGTGACCCGGGCGGTGCCGGTCACCACGATCCAATGCTCGGCACGGTGGTGGTGCATCTGCAGCGAGAGGCTGGCGCCCGGATTCACGGTGATCCGCTTCACCTGGAACCGGTCCGATTCGATCAATGACTCATAGGCCCCCCAGGGGCGGTAGACCCGGCGGTGCAGCAGCCGCTCGCTGCGCCCGGAAGCGGTCAGGTCCGCTACCAGTTGCTTGACCTCCTGGGCGCGGCTGCGATCCGCCACCAGCACCGCATCCGCCGTTTCGACGACGATCTGATCGCTCAACCCGACGGCCGCCACCAGGCGGCTCTCGCTGCGGATGAAGCTGCCGCTGACCTCCCGGGCCAGCACATCGCCCTGCAGCAAATTCCCGTCCGCGTCGCTGCCGAGCACCTCCATCAGGGCGTCCCAGGAGCCGATGTCGTTCCAGCCGACGTCGAGCGGCTTGACCACCGCGGCGTCCGTGCGTTCCATCACCGCATAGTCGACCGATTCGTTCTTCGCCGCGGCAAAGGGGTCGGCGGCCAAGCGGCAGAAATCGAGATCCCGGACCGCCCCTTCCCAGGCCGCCCGGCACGCGGCCAGGGTCTCCGGTTCGTAGCGGCCCAGCTGCTCGAGGTAGACGTCGGCGCGAAACAGAAACATGCCGCTGTTCCAGGCGTACTCGCCGGAGGCAAGGTAGCCCGCGGCGCGCTCAGCGTCCGGTTTCTCGACGAACTGCGCCACCCGATAGAGCACACCGCCACCGGCGTGCGGCTCGCCGCGACGGATATAACCGTAGCCGGTCTCCGCCCGGGTCGGCACGATGCCGAAGGTAACCAGAGCGCCGTCGCGGGCCGCGGCGAGCGCGTCGTTGATCCCCGCCACCAGATCGGCCGGCCGGGAGATGGCGTGGTCCGCCGGCAGCACCAGAACCAGGGCGTGAGCCGCGCTCTGCTGGGCACAGAGGGCGGCCACCGCCACCGCGGGCGCGGTATTGCGCGCCACCGGCTCGAGCAGAATACGCGCCCGCGTGATCCCGGCGTCGCGCAGCTGTTCGGCCACCAGAAAACGGTGCTGCTCATTGCACACCACCACCGGCGGCTGCAAACCCTCGACGCCCGCGAGCCGGGTCAGCGTCTGTTGCAGCAGCGACGCCGACGAACCGGTCAGGTCGTGGAACTGCTTCGGAAACCCTTCGCGGGAGAGTGGCCAGAGCCGCGAGCCGGACCCGCCGGACAGCACTACTGGGATGATCATCCTTGGACCATTGATTGCTCGATTGAAATTGCTCGATTGAAAGTGAATACGCCGGATGCGCGGCCGCCGCGGACCCGATACCGGCGTTCGCAACCCGGCGCCTGTCCGCCCGCTGAGCAGATCGTCCGTACGGCGGGGGGACTTTAGCTTCCTCCGGTCGCCGCCGGAAGCTCAGCCACCCTGCCGCAATCCCGCCTGCACCATCAGCGGCATCACCCGTTCGCCGAAAAAGGTGAGTTCCTCGTTGTAGTCGAGCCAGGACAGCAGCAGCACGTCGACGCCGATATCGGCGATCCGCTGCATCCCCTCCACCACCTGCTCGGGCGTACCGACCAGCGGGAAACCGCCCCAGCCGGCGATGAGCCGCTCCCGCAGCGCCGCGAAGGCCGCCGCCGGCATGGACTGACTCTGCACGCCGAACACGTCGATCAGATGGTCCACCGCCTCATCGTCGCCACAGGCGACGATGTGATCGTAGGCTTGGCGTGCCTCCTGCTCGGTCTCCCGGCACACCACCACGGCGTTGGAGATGATCCCGATGTCCCGTCCGTAACCGGCGGCACGCCGCTTCATGTCAGCGATGGAAGCGGCACCATCCTCCAGGGAAGTGGCGATGCCGAAGCTGAAATCCATTTCACGCGCGGCGAAGTCACGGCCAGCCTCGGACACCCCGGCGTTCATCAGGACCGGGCGCGGCCGCTGCACCGACTTCGGCTGCATGTAGGCATCCTTGATGTTGAAGAATTCCCCCTTGAACGAGAACCCATCCTCCGCCCAGAGCTGCTTCGCCACCGTGATCCACTCCGAGGCGTAGCGGTACCGGTCGTCGTGGGCCATCTGCTCACCGCCGAACATGTCCATTTCGTCCGAGAACCAGCCGCAGACGATATTGATACCGAACCGCCCGCCGGAAATCTGATCCACGGTGGTGGCCTGCTTCGCCGCCAGGAGCGGGTGCACCGTCGGCACGTGGGAGGTGGCGAACAGCACAATCTTCTCGGTACGGGCCGCCAGCGCCGCCGCCCAGGTGTAGACCTCCATGCAGTTGCCGTTGAAGTCGGTCTCGCCGCCGAATCCCTTCCAACGGCCTACCGGCACCAGCGCCTCGATGCCGTACCGCTCCGCTTTCCTTGCAATCTCGAGGTTGTGCCCGAAGGTCGGCACGAAACTGGTCGGCGCCGTGCTGATGGCGCAGCCGTTGCTCACGTTGGTGCCGAAAATTCCGAGTTTCAGCCGGTTCTCGTTGTATAACGGATGCACACCATCCGGCAGCGTGATGGGGGCCGCATGCGCCATGGTTACTCCTCTTGCGTGGCGGGTCCGTGGCATTCACTTTACCCCTCTGTTCGGCGCCGAACGGAATACTGGATGCGGCGAGGCTTCGCCGCCAGGAGACGCAGATCAACCGCTTTGCCAACGCCTGCGTGACACCTCTCGACGCAAGTTGCGCGCCATGAGCCGGCCGTTCGGTCCGCTGGCGAAAACCCGCCTGGTGCAGCTTTACGTGCTGCAGGGCGGCCGCCTGATCGTCGAGGCGGCCAACAGCGGGGCGCGGGGTGCCCTGGGCTATCGGGGCCGGGAACTGGAGGGATTGCCATTCGCCGACCTCTGCCCCGCCGCCGCGCACGGCGTGGTACGCGACGCGCTCAAGACCCTGCGCAAGACCGGCGACGGCGTCCGGCAGTTTGAGCTCCAGTTGCGGCACCGGGATGGCACGCTGCGGCCCACGCGGGCGCGGATCCGGCGACTGAAAAGCGAACCGCGCCGCCTGCTGGTGGAATGTCTGGACCTGACAGCGCAGCAGCGCGATCAGGCCGGCCTGGTACGGGCCAGCACCCTGCTGCAAACCGTTGAACGGGAAACCGCCACCGGCGGCTGGCGGCTGTCTCCTGCGGGAGACCGCCTCGAACTGACCGAAACCGCGGCAAAACTTTTCTCCGTGCCGCGCCGCAGCGTACCGCTGGGGGAGTTCCTGCACGTCTTCGACACGTCCACGCGCCGGAAACTGAGCGAGGCGCTGCAAGTGTGCGGCACCGGCGGAACCCCCTTCGGCCTGGCCGCGGTCACGCGCGATGCCTCCGACCGGATCGGGTGGGTGAGTGGCCGCCACGTCCGGCACGCCGGTGGCGGCCACGAGGTTGTCGGCACCCTGGCATCGCAC
>JAYZWP010000109.1:0-2773 GCA_036142245.1 Pseudomonadota bacterium
CGGATAGCCGGCCTCGAAGTCGATTTCGGTGTGGCCGCCGCCCCAATCCTTGATGACGCCCTTGACGTCCTTCTCGTCCGTGACGAACTCGTTGTACTGCGAGTCGATCGCCCGCACGAAGGACTGGTGGGTGAAGTTGACGTGGTAGCCGTCGGTGTCGTTCTCCGGCAGCATCTTCCAGTTGGCGAAGTAGCGGTGCCGCACCCAGCCGGCGGACAGTTCGATCTCGCCTTCCGGCGACAGGTCACAGGCACGGTCGATCAACATCCTGCCCTTGCCCAGATAGGCGTCGAAAGATTCAGCGTCCCCCGAGATATTGATAAAGACAAAACCGCGGTAACTGTCGGTGCGCGGCTGCTCCAGGTTGAATTTGCCCATCTCCTTGTTGAAGCCGCCGGCGTAGGGCACGTCCAGCAAAGCGCCGTCGATACCGTAGGCCCAGCCGTGGTAGGGGCAGGTGAAGTTTTTCTGGTTGCCTTTCTCGCGGTTACACAGCAGGTTGCCGCGATGCTGGCAGCGGTTCATCAGCACCCGCACCTGGTTGTCCTTACCGCGGATCATGATGACCGGTTCGCGGCCGATATCGCGGGTGATGTAATCGCCGGGGTTGGGGATTTCGCTGGCGTGGCCGACGAAGGTCCAGCCGCGATGGAAGATACGGTCCAGTTCCTGCTCGAACACCGCCGGGTCGGTGTAGAGCGAGCCGTGTACGCGATCCGGCTCGATCAGCTTGGCATAATCGACCGGGGTGATCTGTTCCAGTTTGCCCATGGGTGATATCCCTCCAGGATGGATGAGCACTCCTAGCTGCTTGGGGCTCGATATTCCGGGTGCTGCGTTGCGGCGATTCTACCGGAGCCTTGCCGGTCGATACGAATCGCAGGCCGCCTTGGAACTGATGGCGGTCAACTCAAGAAAAAAAGCCGTGCAGATACCAGTGACCGGTTTCCCGGTAGACCCAGAGGTGGCGCCCGGCGGCGTCGCGGGCGCGGAGATACTCCCGCACCACCCCCCGCGTGTCCCACCAGCCGGACTCGATCCGTTCGCTGCGGGTCAGTGCCGCCAGCCCGCGCGGCAAGCCTGTGCCTGTATCCACCTGCACCAGAGGTGCCGGCTTCGGCAGCAGCCAGAGGGGGCGAGGGGTGACGGTCCGGCTGCTCTTCTCGGTGCTCTGATCGGTCCCCTGGCCGGGTTCCTCATGGCACCAGGCCCGCTCCGGGCGGTTGTCGGCGCGGGTGCCCAGACCCGTTACCGCCGCGCGTCCCAGCCGGCCGCGCAGCCGCTCCACCAGTTGCGGCCAGGAATGAACCGGCTGGCTGACCTCGAACAGGTCATCGGCGTGGTGCGCGAACCGCAGGATCTGTGCAGCGCTCAGGCCCAGGGAAATCACCGGCGCCGGCAGTTCGAGCCGCTCCAGTTTTTCCTTGAGCAGCAGCAACCAGTGGGCGGCGTCGCGGTTCGGTGCCACCAGTTCCAGTGGAATCCGGGTGTCCGGGCGGCGTTCGTGCCCCAGGCAGAGCAGCAGGGTGACGATGGCGCCGTCGCAGTTCATGAGGTACCGGTGCAGTTGCCCCAGCAGGTTCCGTAGGGCGGGCAGCAGGGTTTCGGTTTGAGCGGTTTCGCCCGGCAGGGCCAGGGTGGCCTGAAACCGGGGCGGCGGGCGGTAAGGGGTGACCGGGTCCGGCCGGCGCCCGGTGAGCCGGTCCAGCAGGTCGATCAGCTCCGGTCCGAGACGCCTCGCCAGACCGGTGCGGGGCAGGCGCAGGCAATCTCCCAGAGTTTGGATGCCCATGCCGGCAAGCCGCTCCAGGGTTGTGCCGGCAACCGCCAGGGTGGCGAGACTGCGGAGCGGCAGGTGGCGGATTTCCCGCAGCAGTTGCTCCTGCCGCAGCACCACGCGGGTATGGCCGCTGGTTGCCAGCAGCCGGCTCGCCGCCGGTGTCGGGGCGACAGCGATGCTGCTTTGCAGGCCTTGTTCCTGCAGCTGCTCGGCAATGCGTTCGATCAGGGCCCGTGGCCCGTCGAACAGCCGCAGACTGCCGCCCGCTTCCAGCAGCAGGCTGGCCGGCGGGAGGGTCGCCACGGTGGCGCTGAAACGCAGCATCCGGTGAGCGATGAGGGTGAGCTGCTGTTGTTCCAGGTCGTGGCGGCGCGGGCGGACACTCAGCCGAGTCACCAGGGCATGGGCGGCCCCCAGCGCCATGCCGCAGGTAACGCCCGCCCCTGCGGCGGTGTCGTTGGGAACGGTAACCCACTCCCGCTGGCCGTGACGTTCACTGACGACAAAGGGGTCGGCGCCGTCCCGGGTGGCGGGAGGGAACACCTCCAGCGGCAGCCGGGGCAGATGCACGCAGAGCCAGAGCGGGTCGGGCATGGCGGTTACGCGGTCGCGGTCAGGCTGGGGGTGTCGTGCGGCGTGTCCGGGCGGGACAGATACAGATCTCCCCTGGCCCAGCTGCCGCGTTGCCGCAGCAGCGTCACCCGCAGGGTCTGCCCGGGCCCGGCGGTTACCCGCAGACGCAGTGCGGCGGTGGCATGGCCGGCAGGTGTTGCCGCTGGGAGGAACAGCACCCCCCAGCAGGCGCCTTCCTGCGCCGCCAGTTGCAGACGGCGGCTCACCGCCGGGTTGATCTGGTGTGGTTCCGGCCAGCCCAACAGCGCCCCGCAGACCCCGGAGCGCAGGCACTGTTCCATCGCCCAGAGACGGTCGGTGGCGTTGTCGGGACGGATCAGCAGGGTGCGGCGCAGGTCGATGCCGGCCTGCGCCAGCGCC
>JAYZWP010000110.1:0-4583 GCA_036142245.1 Pseudomonadota bacterium
GTTGAAGCGATTCCGCCGGAGATTCATCCGTACAGCAAGAAGGTCTACTACTTTTCCACCTGGTATCCCGGCTACGTGCTGCTGGTAGAGATTTACGATAAGCGGGGCGAATTGTGGAAAGTGGACCTGCTCGCACCGGGGGTTGCTCAAGATCCGGACGGCCGCTGGTGGGTATCGAGGTTTCTGGCCCACATGATCGATATCAAGAACATGCACGCCACCATCGCAGTCGGGTGGGACGTTTACCCTAACTATCTCGACGAAGCCACCATGAGCCCCGACGCACTGAAGAAGGCGGCGCGTTAAGAACCGGGAATCGATGAATCGCCCGCGAGAGACACCTTATCGCAGCCTGGACGGCCTGATCGACCTGGCCGCGGGCCGCGTCGCCCGCGATGTCTACTTCGACGAGGCGGTGTACCAACTGGAGTTGGAACGGGTTTTTGCTCAGGCCTGGCTGTGTGTTGGTCACGAGTCACAGATACCGCAACCCGACGACTACATCAGCCAGTACATGGGCGAGGATCCGGTCATCGTGTGGCGCGATGCCGACCAGCGAGTGCGGGTATTCCTGAACTCCTGTCCTCACCGCGGCATGAAGGTGTGCCGCCAGGAATCGGGAAATGCACAAGCCTTCATCTGCCCCTACCACGGCTGGACCTTTGACAGCAGCGGTCGGCTGGTGGGCGTGCCGCACGAGAAACTGGCATTCGGCCCGGACTTCGACCGTGCCAGCCGAGGGTTGCTCGAAGCTACCCGCGTCGACATTTACGCCGGCTTCGTATTCGCGTCTTGGGAGCCTCGCGGGCCGACGCTGTCCGCTTGGCTGGGCGATCTACGATGGTATCTGGACATCATGGCAACACGTCAGCTCTGCCGGCTCGAGGTACTACCCGGCCAACAGCGTTATCGCGTTCAGAGCAACTGGAAGGTCGCAGCTGAAAACTTCGCCGGGGATACTTACCACGCCTTTCACAGTCATGCGTCGTCTTTTCTTGTCGGAACTATGCCACCGATGCAGGCCGGGGTGGATCACACCGTGGCTCTCGATTACGGCCACGGTTCGCTCATGTTGCCGAAACTCGGCGCGGCGCACGCGGCCGACGTGGAACTCGCTGGTCTGTTCGGACATGAAGCGGTCGAGTATGTCGGCGATCTGCACGCCAAGCTGGAGGCCGAACTGGGCGGTCTGCAGGCCGAAGTGTATGCGCTGGGTGTCACCAATATCTTTCCGCATTTCTCATTCAACGATTTCAGCGCATTTCATGCTTCTACCCTGCTGCATTGGCACCCCAAGGGAGCGCAGTGTATGGAGGTCTGGCAATCGCTGGCGCTCGACAGTGAAGCGCCGGCGGCAATTCGTCAGTTCGTGTTGCGTCAGGCGCCCGGCGAACAGGCGGTGTCGGGGTTTTTCGGCCAGGACGATGTGGAGAACATGGAGCAGGTCACCGAAGCGTCCCGTGGCGTTATCGCGCGACGCCTCCCGTTCGACTACACCATGGGTTTCGGCATCACCGAGCGAGAGCTGCCGGCGGGCCTGCCCGGCCGGCTGGACAACTCGCTGAACGAGTCGAACCAACGCAATTTCTACGCACAGTGGCTGGCCATGATGTCCGGGCAGAGAGCCTGAAGGCGTGGACGCGCGAGTCGACACCGACCGCTACGAGAGCCTGGTCAATCTCGCCGACGGATTGATCGGTCGCGACATCTATTTCAGTCAGGCGATCTACGCCGAAGAACTGAGCCGGGTCTTCGCTGCCACCTGGGTCTGTCTGGGCCACGAATCCCAGATTCCGACACCGCATGATTTCTTCGGTCAGTACATCGGTGAGGATCCGGTCATCGTCTGGCGCGATACTGACCACCGTCTGCGAGTGTTTTTTAACTCCTGTCCGCACCGCGGCATGAAGATCTGCCGGCAAGAGTCCGGTAACGCGGAAGCGTTTATCTGTCCCTATCATGGCTGGACCTTTGATAGTCGCGGTCGGTTGGTCGGCGTGCCGCACGAACGACTCGCTTTCGGCCCGGGCTTCGATCGCAGCAGCCGCGGGCTGCTGGAGGCTCCGCGGGTGGACAGCTATCAGGGGTTCATCTTTGCGTCCTGGAACGATGCAGTGCCGTCGCTGAGCGATTACCTTGGCCCGGTCTGCTGGTACCTCGATATCCTCGCGACGCGACAGATCGGAACGCTTCAGGTTCTGCCGGGGCAACAGCGCTATCGCGTGCAAAGCAACTGGAAGGTGGCCGCGGAAAACTTCGCTGGCGACAACTATCACACCACCCACAGCCACGCCTCGGCTTTCATTCTGGGCCTGCTGCCACCGAACGAAACCCTGGGGGACTGTTCTGTCGCGGCGCCGAATGGCCACGGGATAGCGGTCCAACCGATACCAGGGAAACGCCTCGCCCTGGAACGGGTCGCTGCGCGGGAACTGGGCGCCGTGGCGGTGGACTATATCGAAACGCTGCATCAGAAACTGCGCCAGGAGCTTTCGGAACTCCAGGCCGAACTGTTCGGATTGGGGGTCAGCACACTGTTCCCCCATTTCTCGTTCAATGATTTCAGCGCCTTATTCCCGGTGCAGCTGTTCTTCTGGCAGCCCAAAGGGGCGCAGTGCATGGAGGTATGGCAGAACCTCGCCTTCGACAGTGAGGCGCCGGCGGAAATCCGCGACCGGGTGATGATGCCTTTTGCCACCCGGGCCCAGTCCGTATCGGGCCTGTTCGGCCAGGATGACGTTGAGAACATGGAGCAGGTAACCGAAGCGTCGCGCGGGTTGATTGCCCGCACCCGAATGCCGTTCGACTACACCATGGGCCAAGGGAACGAACACCCGCCCGAAGGTGCTCAAGGCATGCCCGGCCGACTCGGCCCATTCACGACAGAAATGAATCAGTGCAATTTCTACCGTTACTGGTTGGAGTTGATGAAAGCTCCAGGACACCATTTGGAGATTTCATGACGGACCTGCACCTGCAGCATGAAATCGAGCAACTGCTGTATCGCGAGGCCCAGGCACTCGACCAGCGCCGCTTTGACGATTGGCTCGAGTTCTTTACCAAGGATGCGCGTTACACGTCACCTATCGTGCCGGTGCAGAACACGCCGGCACCGGTTTCGGTCGACCGCGGTTTCGGAATTTTCAACGACGACAAGGACTTTCTGGACAAGCGCATCAAACGGCTGGCAACCGACTACGCCCACGCCGAAACGCCGCCTTCGCGCACCCGCCATCTGCTCACCAACGTGCAGATCGAAGAGGTGGACGACGCGGCGCTCAGGGCGCGGGTGAACTTCATCGTATTCCAATCCCGTCTGGAAAATACCGAAGCCTTTTTTGTCGGCGAGCGGGCCGACCGGCTGGTGCGTTACGGTGACCACTGGCGCATCGCGGAACGCCAGATCCTGTTCGATCATCGCACCCTGCCGCGGGTTCTGTCGGTCCTGTTCTGAAACCGATCCAGCGGCAGGCAGCGCGCCGTTCTCGGAGGAGCCTCGTAGTGCGGACCATCTACTACAGCAACTGCCCGGTACCCAACGCGTTCCTGCTCGCCGTCAAAAAGTTTGGCGGCGAGTTCGAGGCGCGCGGACTGCGGTTCGATCTGCTGCCGCCGGATCAGTCCGCAACGCACTTCGCCTTCGACCATCCCGGCTATTCCCGATTCGGCGGAGAGATACCGCCGCTGCTCAGTGAAGCGGTTCGCCGGCCGGGTGCAACCAGGCTGATTGGCTTGACGCGCTGTCACTCCCGCCAAGGTCTGCTCGTCAGGGTCGACAGCGAGTTGAGGACGCCCGAGGATCTCAGAGGACGGCACATCGGCATCACAGCGAACGGCCGCGCCATGCTGGACAGAACCACCGCCCGGCTCGACAGCGATGATCCATGGGATACCACCCAGCGGGCGCTCGGAACCTGGGAAGCGCGCGGCCTGCTGTCGACCCTCGCAGCCGGCGGCCTGACCCTGGATGACATCTCCCTGGTCGAGGTCCGCAATCCATGGGCCGCCCATCGGAAATCCGACGCCGAAGCCTCGAAAAGTTTCGCCCCCAGCGATCTGTTCCCCGATGCGACATCCCCGGCTGGTAATCCGCAACTGCGCGCCCTGAACGCAGGTGAAGTCGACGCCGTGTTCTCCTTTCTGCCTTACCTGGCGCAGTCAGAACAGGATGGTTGGGGACGGTTGCTGTTCGATCTGGCCGAGGATCCGATGAACGATTACGTCAGCACCTGGACCGTCAGTGCCGCGCTACTCGACGACGCGCCGGAGGTGGTTCAGGCAGCTGTCGACGTCGTGGTGCAGGCCGCGCGGTGGGCCCGTCAACAACCGGGAGCGGCGCGCCAGCTACACGCGGAAAATTTCGGCGTGTCCGAAGCGGCGGTTTCCGCAGCCTTGGGGCAACAGTTTCACCTCGGGCTCGAGCCGCTGCTGGACGATACCCATCTGGAGCAACTCGACCGCACCCAGGCGTTCTTGGTCAGCCGCGGCATCCTGCCGCAGCCGGTCGACTTGAACGCCTGGGTCGCTCCCGAGTTTCTCGCCCGGAACGGCTCGCCGGCTTAAGAAACGTCGGATTCGCCACG
>JAYZWP010000111.1:0-4427 GCA_036142245.1 Pseudomonadota bacterium
GATCGACCCTCCACGTGAGACGATGCCGGTGAGGCGCCGGGCCGTGAGTGGCACATACGCCAGACGTACCCCGGCATGGATCGTAAAATAATCGACCCCCTGCTCGGCCTGTTCAATCAGAGTGTCCCGGAACAGTTCCCAGGTTAATTCTTCCGCTTTTCCGTCGACTTTCTCCAGCGCCTGATAAATCGGAACGGTACCGATCGGCACGGGGCTGTTGCGCAGGATCCATTCCCGGGTTTCATGGATATGTTTACCCGTCGACAGGTCCATGATGGTGTCCGAGCCCCAGCGGATTCCCCAAACCATTTTTTCCACTTCTTCTTCGATGGAAGAGGTGACCGCGGAGTTGCCGATGTTGCCGTTTATCTTGACCAGGAAGTTTCGGCCAATAATCATTGGCTCCAGTTCCAGGTGGTTGATGTTGCTCGGAATGATGGCCCTTCCGCGTGCCACTTCGGATCTTACGAATTCCGGTGTGACCTCCCGCGGGATTTGTGCGCCAAAGGCATTTCCCGAATGCTTCCTGCCGAATTCCGGCGGTTGCGAAGTTTCCCGTCGTTCGTTTTCCCGGATGGCAACGAACTCCATCTCCGGGGTGATCTCGCCGCGCCGTGCATAGTGCATCTGAGTAACGCGGCGGCCCGCTTTGGCGCGGCGGATGCGCGGATGCCCGGGAAAACGCAGTTCGTCCAGTCCCGATTGTGAGGCTCGATTGCGGCTGAACATCGAACTTTGGGCCGGCAATTCCTCGCAGTCTCCGCGAGCGGTGATCCAGTGCTCGCGCAGAGGCGGTAAGCCGCTATGAAAATCAAGTGTCGCGGCGGGATCGGTGTACGGGCCCGACGTGTCGTATACCGTGACAGGTGCGTTCGGTGAAGCATCGTCGCCGGATTGGGAGTCATCCAGAGCGATCTGGCGCATCGGCACCTTGATGTCGGGGCGGCTGCCATCGACATAGATTTTTCTGGAACCGGAGATCGGTTGGGGCTCATGTCGGCCCGACTGCTTGTCAGACAGGCGTAAGAAATCTTTCGGATTTGCGTTCATCGCTATTACCTCCGCACGTTCCTCTTCCGTCGATTGGGGCGTTCCCGCTGCTCAACTGGTTTGTGAGCAGATTGGACGGCCGCTCGGCGCTGGCCACAGGGCTGTTCAGGGCGGGTTGCCGCTGATTGAAAGCATGACACGTTTTCCAGCGTCGCGGCGCGGATGCGACCGGTTAGAGGAGACCCCCTCACGTGGTAATATTGACGCCGCGCGCGGGTTCCCGGCGCGCGCTCCTTAAGTCATATGTCCTGGTGCCTGATCGCAGGCGCAACCCGACGCAGAAAGGTACTCCATGGCCAGTCTGGATACTGATGCCGCGCGCGGCAATATGCTCATAAACCAGATCCGCGCCTGGGATGTGCTGGACCCCGATACGCTTGAAATTCTACGGACGGTGCCGCGGGAGCGGTTCGTTGCCGAAAGTATGCGTCACCTCGCCTTCGCCGATGAAATGATTCCCATCGGCCATGGTCAGGTGATGTTCAGCCCGAAGTACGAGGGGCGGTTCCTGCAGGCGTTACGGGTGACCGCAGACGATCAGGTACTCGAAGTGGGTACCGGGAGCGGATACATGGCCGCGCTGCTGGCGACCAGAGCCCGCGCGGTCGTCACCGTGGATATCTATGACGAGTTCTGCGAGGCGGCGGCATGCCGTCTTCAAGCGCAGAATTTTCGCAATGTGCGGGTGGAGCAGGCGGATGGTAGCCTGGGATACCCTGCGGCCGGGCCTTATGACGTGATATTGGTCACCGGGTCGATGCCTGTCCTGGCCCAGGAATTTCTCTCACAATTGCGGCCCGGCGGTCGGCTTGGCGTGATTTTGGGTGAGTCCCCGGTGATGGTCGCTCAAGTCATCACTATTACACCGGCCGGCGAACAGCAGGTCGAGTTGCTGTTCGACACGGACCTGCCGCCTTTGATCAATGCCCGCGGCGGCAAAGGGTTCCAGTTCTGAGAAACCGGGGGGTTCCGTGCTGCGCTACGATCCGCCAGAGTTAAAGCAACGATTGTCCACGGATCGCGATCTGTGTCTTTTGGACGTGCGCGAATCCTGGGAATGGCAGATCTGCCACATCGAGGGGTCGCGCCACATTCCCATGAGCGAGATCGCGCAGCGACTGGCTGAACTGGACTTCTCCCGGGAACTGGTGGTGATATGCCATCATGGCGCCCGCAGCGAGCAGGTGGCGCTGTTTCTGGAGCGCAGCGGGCATCGCCTTGTCGCCAATCTCGAGGGGGGTGTGGCGGCTTGGGCGCAGCAGGTCGATCACACCATGCCTGTTTACTGACGGGGCTGAGGATGGACCCCGGAAGGATCACTCAACCAAATCGGAAAAATCAACGACCGCTATGACCATAAAGAGGATGTCGAGCGCCATCGGCGCTCTGGTGGGCCTGACGTTGTCGGCCCAGGTTTTTCCCGCCCAGGATCTCATGGAGATCTACGAATTGGCGGTAGCCAGCGATCCGGCGCTGGCGGCTCAGCGCCAGGCGCTGCTCGCCACCGGGGAACTGAAAGCCCAGGCCAGGGCCGTGTTACTGCCGAATGTCGAGCTGAATGCCGACACGACGAAGAACGAGTTGCGTGATCTCGGTTCCGGCAGTTTTTCTCAGAACATAGTTGGCGCTGGTCGTAACCAGCAGTTCAACAGCCACGGCTACACCTTGTCCCTGCGTCAACCCCTGTTCAATTGGGCGCTGTTCGTGGGAGTGAAACAGGCCGCCGCGGAAATTCGCCAAAGCGAGGCGCAGTTCACCTCCGCCCAGCAGGAACTGATCCTGCGTACTTCGGAAAGCTATTTCGAGGTTCTGGAGGCCCAGGACAACCTGGCCTTCGCACGGGCGGAGAAAGCCGCCATCGGTCGGCAGCTGGAGCAGGCGAAGCAGCGCTTCGAGGTGGGGCTGATCGCCATCACGGACATCCATGAGGCCCAGGCCCGCTACGACCTGACGACCGCCCAGGAGATCGATGCGGAGAACCGCCTGACCCGCAGTTGGGAGGCGTTGCGGGCGATCACCGGCCAACACCATTCCGATCTGGAGGTGCTCGGGGCCGCATTTGACCCTGCCATGCCGGAACCGATGAACATCGAGCGCTGGGTCGAGGTGTCCCTGGAGCAGAATGCGGCACTACGCGCACAGCAGGCCGCTGTCGATGTCGCGCGGGAGCAGATGAACCTGATTCGCACCGATCACTATCCGACCGTAGATGTTGTCGGAAGGCACATTTTCAGTTCCGCCAACGCCAGCCGGTTCGGTTCGCCCAGCAAGACGGAGGACACGATGCTCTCGCTGGAGTTGACGGTGCCGATTTTCCAGGGCGGTTTGGTCAACTCCCGTACCCGTCAGGCGGCCCATCTTCATGCCCAGGCCAAGGATCGGCTGGAAGAAACCCGCCGTGATCTGGTGCGTCAGTCCCGGGTGTCCTATCTCAATATCGCCTCCAGCATCAGCAGCGTGCGGGCGCTGGAGCAGGCGCTTGTCTCCACTCGCAGTGCCTTGGACGCTACGGAGCTCGGCTTCAAGGTAGGCACCCGGACCTCGGTGGATGTGCTCGACTCCCAACGAGAGCTGTTTCGCTCGCAGCGCGAGCTGGCCGGGGCCCGCTACGCCTATATTCTGAACAGTCTGCGACTGAAGCAGGCGGCAGGCACGGTCGGTCCGGACGACTTGCAGGCGATCAATGCCTGGCTGGTGGATCCCGATTCCGCTCTGCGACAACTACCGGAAGAGGCCGTCGATTAGAGAAGCGCTGGCGCTATGCGGCGTTTCCCCGGGAGGATGCCTCGCGGCTTTATCAAGTGACGTACGCTGCTGATCTACGGGGCGAAGCTAAGGACAGGTACACACTGCGGCGAGCTGAAATACGTCGTGGAAGGGGTTTTTCAGCATTTCCTTGGATCACTTGTCACTGACAGGTCGTCCTGGGTTTTCCGGGCGTGCCGGTGGCGGGATCACCGAGTCCGCTGCGCAGGGCAGCCATTGTCCTGTCGGTGGCGCCGCGGCAATCGGCCAGCAGACGCGCCGCGTTACACGCCTTGGTTTGCTGCAACCGCGGATCCGACAGATACGCGTCCAGCCGGTTCGCCAACTCTTGGCTGGTTTCCACCCGTTCGCCGGCTCCGTAGTGGAGCGTGAGCCGTTCGATGTCACGAAAGTTATCCATGTGGGGACCGAACAAGACGGGAACTCCGCACCGCAGCGGCTCAAGGAGGTTGTGTCCGCCAACCGGAACCAGACTGCCGCCGACGAAAGCTACCTGTCCCAAAGCGTAGAGGTAGGGAAGTTCTCCCATGCTGTCTGCCAGCAGCACGGCCTCCCTTGCCCGGCACGGCTGCCGGTCGCTGCGCCTGCAGTAGGGCGTATGTTGCTTTTCC
>JAYZWP010000112.1:0-9633 GCA_036142245.1 Pseudomonadota bacterium
GGGTGAAGTGGTGGAGTCGATCCTGGCTTTAAGCCGCGTGCTGGGCTTCGAGTTAGTCGCCAAAGGGGTCGAAACAGCCGAGCAAGCGCTTTGGTTGCGCGACAGGGGTTGCCCCCGTGCCCAGGGCCACTGGTTTGCCGGCGCCCTGCCCGACGATGCCGTACAGGAGTTGCTCAGAAAATCAACGGCGGGTGATGGCGTCGAAACCGCGGCGTTGCATTAGCGCTGGCACTATCGGGGTGCTGGCACAGCGTTGACCGTGGTCTCCCGTCCCCAAGGCGACCGGTCTTCCGACGGGGTTCTCACGGTACTCTTGTCGCCGCCGGAGGGTTCGGCGACAGCGCAGCGGGAGTTGCTGCGGGGTGCACGGCAATCCCGGCTGACCGGGGTTGCCAGTCTGGGGCGCGAGCGGCTACTGTGGTCCTGGTTTACGCGAGGTGACGTTCCGAATTCATTACCCGTGGCGCCGGTTGCCCTGCTTGGAGAAGGGCTGCCCCCAGGAACCGAATGCTGGGTGAGGGTTGAGCCGGTCGGCATGGTGGCGGACTGGAACCGTGTTGTCTGGGCCAACGCCCGCCATTTGATGATCCGCGCCGAGGAAGCAGAGCAGTTTTGCCGTCGCTTGCGGGAAGCTTTGCCGGAGGCTCTGGGTGGCCTTCGCCCGGTCGCGCCTGGTCGCTGGTACGCTCCGGTGGATGCCATTTTCCCGCGGTGTGATGACGAATCATCCGACCTCGGCGAGTCATGGGGGGCAGCGGGAGGGCGTCTGCCGCCGATTGCGGCATTGACTACCGAGTGCGAAATGGTCCTCCACAGCGCGCCCGAGAACGACCGCCGGGAGAGTCGTGGTGAGCCCAGAGTCAATGGCGTGCGGTTCTCCGGACGCGGATATTTGCCGACGTTGGCGTCCCTTCCCGAGTCGGCGGTCGTGGGCGATGACCCGCTACTGCTCGGGTTGGCGCAGCTGACCGGCGCCGTCCGGTTCCCAGACGCCACGGCTGTCGACGCCGCGTTTCACCAGGCAAGACGCGGGTTGCTGCTGCTGGAGTCGGGACCCTCGGGGGAAAGTTCCGATAGTAGCGAATTGCTGGAGCGGCTACACCGCGATGCACTGGAGCCGTTGCACCGCGGCTGTTGGTCTCGGGTGGATGTGATTGTTCCGGATTCAACTGGCGCGACGCTGTTCCAGTACAAACCCCGGTGGTGGCGGCGCTGGTGGCGCAGATGGTGAGGGATTCCGTTCGGCTGCGTCCCGTTGAGCGCCGGCGTGTCAGCGATGCGCTGGTCGCGGCGTTGACTGAAAGGCTTGCGTGTCCGGTGTTGGCGCGGGTCTATGCCGGACGGGTGGAGGTGAGCGCCGATTTGAACTACGACCTCGATCGGTTACTCACCCCGACGAAACTGTCCGGCATCGAAGCGGCCGCGGCGCTGCTGGAACGGGCGCTGCGGGAGAAAACGTCGATTCTCATCGTCGGGGACTACGATGCCGACGGGGCCACCAGCACGGCCGTCGCGGTACGAGCCTTGCGGGTGTTGGGGGCACGCGTCGATTATCTGATCCCCAACCGACTCGAGTATGGCTACGGCCTGACGCCCCGGATCGTTGCCCTGGCCCGGGAGCGGAGTCCGGGGTTGCTGATTACCGTTGACAACGGCGTTGCCTCCATCGAAGGAGTCGCCGCCGCCAAGGCTGCCGGAATGCAGGTGCTGGTGACCGATCACCATTTGCCGGGAGACGAACTGCCGGATTGTGATGCCCTGGTGAATCCCAATGTCGCGGATGACGGCTTTCCAAGCAAGCACCTGGCCGGGGTGGGGGTCATTTTCTACGTGTTGTTGGCGCTCAGAGGTCGGCTCCGTGCGTCTGGCTGGTTCGATGCCTCCGGTGTCGCGGAGCCCAACATGGCCAGCCTGTTGCCGTTGGTGGCGCTGGGCACGGTCGCTGATGTGGCGCGTCTGGACTACAACAATCGCGTCCTGGTGCAGCAGGGGCTGCGGCGCATCAATGCGTCGGCCGCGCCGCCCGGCCTGCTGGAGTTATTGCGCGTCGGTGACTGTGATCCGGCGACGGCAACAGCGCGGGATCTCGCCTTCGTGGCCGGGCCGCGGCTCAACGCCGCGGGGCGCATTGCGGAGATGCAGGTCGGTGTCGAGTGTCTGTTGACGGATGACCCGGAGCGAGCGGTTGATCTGGCGGCGACCCTGGACGAACTGAACCGCGAGCGGCGACGCATCGAATCGGACATGCGGGCTCGCGCCGAGGATATTCTCGACGCCATAGCGGGTCTTGAAGTGCGTGACGCCGTGTGTGTGTTCGATGAAGACTGGCACCCAGGCGTTATCGGCATTCTGGCATCGCGGCTCAAAGACCGCCTGCGTCGTCCCGTCATCGCTTTTGCACCGGGCGACCAGGACACGGTCAGGGGTTCTGCCCGATCCATCGATGGGGTTCATATCCGGGACGCCATCGAGGCGGTGGCGAACCGGTCTTCAGGCGTGGTACGGGCTTTCGGGGGACACGCCATGGCAGCCGGCCTGACGCTGGGCCGGCGGGATTACGCGCGGTTCTGCCGGTTGTTCGAGTTGGAGGTAGCACGACGGCTCGCGGCGTCCGGCAGTCAGGATGTCTGCCTGAGTGATGGGAGTCTGGCCCGCACGGAGGTCTCCATGGAGCTGGCCGAACGCCTGAGTCGGGGTGGGCCCTGGGGTGCGGGGTTCCCGGAGCCGCTGTTCGATGATCGTTGCGAGGTGATGGAGGCGCGCATCGTCGGCGAACGGCATCTTAAGTTGCGCCTGCGCCTGGACGAAGCGCAGCCACCCATCGATGCCATTCATTTCAATTACTCGGGTCCGATCCCCGCGCGACGCACACGGGTTCACGCGGTGTATGGGCTCGCCGTCAATGAGTTCAACCAGCAGCGGGCGGTGCAGATGACGCTCGAACAGCTGGAAATTCTCTGATGTCGCAAGCGGTTCGGGGCCCCAGCGCGTAAAATCGCCCGCCCCCGCATTCCTCCACTGATCTGGCCGAGCCGAATATGGTCGAAATCAATCCCTTGCGTCATCGACTCCGGGACTACAAAGCACGATTGGACGTGCTAAGGGGGTATCTTTGACTTCGACGAAAAGGCGGACCGGCTGGTGGAGGTGCTGCGCGAACTGGAGGACCCCGCGGTTTGGGAGGATCCGGAGCGTGCCCAGGAGCTGAATCGGGAGCGCGCGCGTCTGCAGGAGGTGGTCGAGACCCTGCGGGATCTGTCCGAGTCGCTGGACGACGGTCTCGAACTGATCGCCCTGGCGGCGGACGAGGGAGCTGATGATCTGGCCGAGTCGGTAGCTGTCGACGCCGACGATTGGGAGGAGCAGCTCGAGCGGCTGGAATTTCGCCGCATGTTCTCCGGGGAGGCGGATGCCAACAACGCCTTCATCGATGTACAAGCCGGCTCCGGCGGTACCGAGGCCCAGGACTGGGCCGAAATGCTGCTGCGCATGTACCTGCGCTGGTGCGAGAAACATGGCTACGAGACGGAGGTGACGGAGTACTCCGAAGCAGAGGTGGCCGGTATCAAGAGCGCGACCGTTCACGTGCAGGGTGAATACGCTTACGGCTACCTGCGTACCGAGTCCGGGGTGCATCGCCTCGTGCGCAAGTCACCGTTCGATTCCGGTAACCGGCGGCATACCTCCTTCGCGTCGATCTTCGTCTATCCGGAAATCGATGATGATGTCGAGATCGAGGTGAACCCGGCCGACCTCCGGGTCGATACCTACCGCTCCAGTGGCGCGGGTGGGCAGCACGTCAACAAGACCGACTCGGCGGTGCGAATTACCCACCTGCCCAGCGGCATAGTGGTGCAGTGTCAGAGTGATCGGTCGCAGCATAAGAACCGTGCCATGGCGATGGCGCAGCTGCGCGCGAAACTCTATGAGCAGGAGGTGTCGAAAAGGCGCGAGGAAGCCCAGGCGCAGGAGGAGTCCAAGGCGGACATCACCTGGGGCAGCCAAATCCGCTCCTATGTCCTCGACCAGTCGCGGATCAAGGACCTGCGTACCAATGTCGAGACCGGTAACCCTACCGCCGTTCTGGACGGGGATCTCGACCTTTTCATCGAGGCCAGTCTGAAAAGCGGCCTCTGACCAGCAGGCGGACCATGAGCGAACCGGAATTCACCCCCACCGATACCGATGCCAACGAGCAGATTCAACAGCGCCGGGCCAAGCTCGCGGCACTGCGGACTGCGGGTAATCCTTACCCCAATCGCTTCCGCCGTTCTCACCTCGCCGCGGAACTGGCCACGGCATACGCCGCCACCACTGCCGAAGCGCTGGAGGAGCGGCGCGTCGAGGTGAGGGTCGCCGGTCGGATGATGACCCGGCGAATCATGGGCAAGGCGAGCTTCGCCCATATCCAGGACCAGAGTGGGCAGCTACAGATCTACGTACAGCGTGACACGCTTGCGGAGGGGGTCTACAACGGGGCGTTCAAGAAATGGGACATCGGCGACATCGTCGGGATCCAGGGTGTGTTGTTTCGCACACGCACCGGCGAATTGACGGTCCGGGTCGAGCAGATTGATCTGCTCGCCAAGAGTCTGCGCCCCCTGCCTGAGAAGTGGCACGGTTTGCAGGAGCGGGAAACTCGTTACCGGCAGCGGTATCTCGACCTGATGATGAACGCCGAATCCCGACGGGTCTTCGAGCTGCGCAGCCGGCTGATTTCCGCCACGCGGCGCTGGTTCGATGAACAGGGGTTCGTTGAAGTCGAAACGCCGATGATGCAGCCGCTGCCGGGCGGCGCCAACGCGCGTCCTTTTGTCACCCATCACAACGCCTTGGATAGGGATCTGTACCTGCGCATCGCGCCGGAACTCTATCTGAAAAGGTTGGTGGTGGGAGGGATCGAAAAGGTTTACGAGATCAATCGCAACTTTCGCAACGAGGGAATCAGCACGCGCCATAATCCCGAGTTCACCATGCTGGAGTTCTACCAGGCCTACAGCGATTACCGCGACTTGATGGACCTGACCGAACGCCTTCTCCGCGAGTTGGTGCCGGGCCTGGTGGGGGATACCCGCGTCAGTTACCAGGGTACGCCACTCGATTTCGGGCAGCCGTTCGAGCGGTTGACGGTGGCCGAGGCGGTACTGCGGTTCAATCCATCGCTCACCGCTGCTGACCTGGCTGATCCGAAGGCGCTGCGACAGGCGGTGACGGCAGTCGGCGCGGATGTTTCGCCGAGTGCCGGCAGCGGCACGCTGCTGCTGGAACTGTTCGAGAAGACCGCCGAGTCGCGCCTGGAGCAACCGACTTTTGTCACCGGATATCCCACGGAAGTCTCGCCGCTGGCACGCGCCAGCGACGCGGATTGTGCCGTGGCGGATCGCTTCGAGTTGATCATCTGCGGTCGGGAGATCGCCAACGGTTTTTCGGAGTTGAACGACCCGGAGGATCAGGCCCGGCGGTTTCGCGCCCAGGCCGACCGCAAGTCGGCGGGAGATGATGAGGCGATGTACTACGACGACGACTACATCCGTGCGCTGGAATACGGGCTGCCGCCGACGGCAGGAGAAGGCATCGGCATCGATCGGCTGGTGATGCTGTTGACTGACAGCCCGTCCATCCGGGATGTGATTCTGTTTCCCCATCTGCGCGCTGAAAGCCCGTGATGGGCCGTCTTTTTCCGATGCTTTGATTCGGTCCTGCAAAGGCATAGAGTAGGTTTCCCCCACGCCTCGAGCCTGGGGGAGTCTTACCCGCTTTTGCGGCAACAGAATGTAAGGAGGAGCCATGGATACCAAAGCCACGCAATTCACCCAGAGCGGCCTGATGGACTTTCGGGCTTGGCTACAGGAACTGGAGCGAACCGGTCAGCTGGTCCGGATTGACGACGAGATCGATCCTGGCGAGGAGGCCGGCGCCATCATGCGCCTGGCCAACGAGAGGCTGTCCCCGGCCCAGTTGTTCACCAATGTCACCGGGTCGATGCCGGGCTCCAGTCTGCTCGGCGGGCCGTTCGCCACCAAGGAACGCATCGCGGTCGCGTTCGGTCTGCCACCGGACACCCCCCATGCTGAAGTGACCGACACCTTCGCCCGGGCCCTGCATGGGAAGGGCATCAAACCGGAGATCGTCGCTCAGGGCGAGTGCCAGGAAAACGTTCTGCTGGGAGACGACGTGGATCTGGGTCTGCTGCCGATCGCCAAGCTCCACCCTCAGGATGGCGGGCCGTACGTCGGAACCTTGAATATCGGTGTTTGCAAGGACCGCGACAGCGACTGGGTGAACTGGGGTACCTATCGCGGCATGGTGCAGGGCAAGGCCGCCACCGGATTGTGGCTGGGTCCGCTGAATCAGGGGGGGCAGATTCTCAAGAAATACCGCGAAAACGGAGAAACGTTGGAGTACGCCATGTTTTTCGGTGGCGACCCGATGCACAACATTGTTTCGTCGAGCAGCGTGCCCTGGGGGGTGAGTGAGGTCGATATCGTCGGCGGCGTGCGTGGTGAACCGGTCAAATTGGTGAAGTGCAAGACCGTGGACCTGTACGTACCGGCTAACGCCGAGATCGTTCTGGAAGGGACCGTTGCCCCGGGAGACGATCTTCCGGAAGGACCGTTTGGCGAGTATCCCGGTTATGTCGTGTCGGGTACCAACCCCCGGCCGGTATTTCGTTTGAGTGCACTGACCTTTCGCAACAATCCAATTCTCCCGGCGACCTGTCTGGGGGTGCCGGTCGATGACTCCATGATGTGGGTGCTGGAAGTCGCCTCCAGTGTCAAAGAGGCGCTGCGTGCGAAGGGAGCGCCCATCGTCGACGTTGCCGTGCCCGAATTCAGTGGTTGCCATGCGGTGGTGGTCTCCACCAAAACCCCGTACGCTGGCATTCCGCAATTCATCGCCAGCGTTTCCTGGACAGACCGCAACGCCAGTTATTTCCCTTACGTGATCGTCGTGGATGACGACGTCGATCCCTGGAACCTGGGCGAGGTGTTTCACGCCATCTGCACCAAGTGCAACCCGGTGCGGGATATCCACGTGTATCGCGGAGCCATCAATAGCCCGCTGACCCCCTACATCGCGGGGGATCCGCTACGCGAACTCGGTGCCGGTGGCGGTAATGTATTGCTGGACTGCACCTGGCCGGTGGAGTGGACCGCAGAACAGCGTCCGCATCGCCTGGCTTTCAACAACACCTACAGCGATGGGGTGAAACAAAAAGTTCTGGCGAATTTCGCCAAGTGGGGACTGGGACAGGCCTGACCGCAAAGATCGCGGTCAGCCTGGCTCGAAAGTACAAGCCCTGGCCATCGTGGGATGGCCAGGGCTTTTTCATGTTGTTGCGTCTGGCTTAGAGGCGCGCGTCCACCGACTCTTTGGGCAGCACCGCCTTGACATCGTAAAGCACACAGTCGTCCGTGCCGTAGCCGCGAATGCGCTTGGGACCCCACTCCAGAAATTGCCGGTGGGGGACTGCCAGCACGATGGCCCCGTAGGCGCCCGTGGCCAGCTTCTTCAACGGGCGGACACCGAACTCCTCAGCGACATGGGCCGGTGATGCCCAGGGGTCGAACAGGTCGACGCTCGCGCCGTAGGATTGGAATTCCCGGAACAGGTCCAGCACCCGGGTATTGCGCAGATCCGCGCAGTTCTCCTTGAAGGTGGCGCCCAGAATCAGAATGCGGGATTCTGAAACCCGCGCTCCACGCTGGATCATCAGCCGTATCACCTGCTGCGCGATGTATTCGCCCATCCCGTCATTGATACGGCGGCCCGCGAGAATCACTTCCGGATGGTATCCAGTCTCCTGCGCCTTGTGCGTCAGGTAGTAGGGATCCACGCCGATGCAGTGTCCGCCGACCAAACCTGGAGAGAACTTCAGGAAGTTCCACTTGGTGCCGGCGGCGTCGAGAACTTCGCGGGTATCGATGCCGAGTCGATTGAAGATCAACGCCAGTTCATTCACCAGCGCGATGTTGAGGTCGCGCTGGGTGTTTTCGATCACCTTGCAGGCTTCGGCCACCCGGATGCTACTGGCCCGGTGGGTGGCGGCATTGACGATCAGCCGGTAGAGGCCGTCGACAAAGTCGGCGGTCTCGGGAGTCGACCCCGAAGTGACTTTGACGGTGTTGTTGAGACGGTGTTCCCGGTCGCCGGGGTTGATCCGTTCCGGGCTGTAGCCGGCAAAAAAATCGACATTGAACTTGAGGTTCGACACCGCCTCGACGATAGGGATACAGATTTCCTCCGTGCAGCCGGGGAACACCGTGGACTCGTAGATCACCACGTCACCCTTGCCGATCACCCGGCCGAGCAGTTCGCTGGCCGACTTCAGCGGCGACAGATCGGGGCGGCGGTGTTCGTCGACCGGAGTCGGTACCGTCACTATGTAGGTATTGCAGGCCGAGAGGTCAGCCTCGTCGTCGCTGTATTGGAGCAGTTTCGCGGCGGCGAGCTCTTCGGGCGTGGCTTCCAGGGTGGAGTCGGAGCCTTCCCGCAGTTCGGCGACTCGCGCCGAAGAGATGTCGTACCCTACGGTCGGGAAGCGTCGGCCGAATTCCACCGCGAGCGGCAGACCGACATACCCCAGACCGATGATTGCGATTCGCGTCCCGTCGAGGTTCAACATCTGTGTCTTCCTGTGACCGGCGGCTGGCCGTATTGCTGTCTACCGAAACGGACCAGGGCCAATGGATTCTTCGCAGTCTGGCGCAGATTCCCGTGCGGGAACCGGATGAACCACCACTCGCCGTGAAACTGGTCCTGTCCGTTGCGCAATGCGCTGGTCGGGGTGAGAGGATTTGAACCTCCGACCCCCGCCTCCCGAAGACGGTGCTCTACCAGGCTGAGCTACACCCCGACACGAGACAGGTGCCATTCCGGACGGTGAGATCCGTGGTCAAAAAGTCCGGTTCACGGCGAATTGGGCCAGATCGCAAAGTGTGTCCCGAAACGGGGTCTCGGGGACCTTGGCCAGGGACTGCCGTGCGATCTCGCAATAGGAATCGGCGAGGCGCGCAGTGTACGCGATGGACCCTGCCGATTCAACGATGGACAGTATTTTGCCAAGTTCGCCACTGCCGTTCTTGATCACGTCACGAATCAGCGCGGCGTCATCCGGCGGAGCTTTGCTCATGGCGTGAATCAGCGGCAGCGTGGGTTGGCCTTCCGCCAGGTCGTCGCCCAGGTTCTTGCCGATCAGGTCGCGGTCGCCCCGATAGTCCAGCACGTCGTCTATGAGCTGGTAGGCGACGCCGAAATTGAAGCCGAACTGCTTCATGGCGCCCTGCACCCGGTCATCGGCTCCCGACAATAGGGCGCCGAGTTGACTCGAGGCGCTGAACAGCGTGGCGGTCTTTGCCGCGATCACTTTGAGGTAATCCGCCTCGTTGACATCCGGATTGTGCCGGTTCAGCGCCTGCATCACCTCTCCTTCGGCAATGACATTGGTCGCCTTGGCGAGCACCGCCATCACTTCGAGGTTATCCACGTCGACCATCATCTCGAAGGCACGCGAATAAAGAAAATCTCCGACCAGCACGCTCAGATTGTCTCCCCACATGCTGTTGACGGTGGCTTGGCCGCGCCGCATCACCGATTGGTCGACCACGTCGTCGTGCAGCAGAGTTGCCGTAT
>JAYZWP010000113.1:0-4622 GCA_036142245.1 Pseudomonadota bacterium
ACCCGGCGGCACGAAGTCGTGGCCCAGGGTGTACATCAGCATCATGGGGGTGAGCCCCGCGACGTCGCCGTAGTCATAGGTGTAATGACCCCGGGTCAGGGTCGGGCAGGAGGCCGGCTCCACACCCACCAGACGCACCTGTCTGCCCGCTGCCTTGTCAGCAAGAAAGGGGAACGCGACGCCGCCGAAGTTGGAGCCGCCCCCGCAGGGTGCCAGCACCACGTCGGGATAGTCACCGGCGATCGCGAACTGCTTTTTCGCCTCCAGGCCGATCACCGTCTGGTGCAGCAGCACGTGATTCAGCACCGAGCCCAGGGCGTAGTTGGTGTCGTCGCGGCCGGCGGCCTCTTCCACCGCCTCGGAGATCGCGATCCCGAGCGAGCCGGGTGAGTCCGGGTCCGCGGCCAGCACCTGCCGTCCGGCGGCGGTCAGTCGGGTGGGGCTGGCCAGCACCTCGGCATTCCAGGTCTGCATCATGGAGCGGCGGAACGGCTTCTGCTCGTAGCTGACGCGCACCATGTAGACCCGCACCTCCAGGCCGAACAGTTGGCCCGCCAGTGCCAGCGACGAGCCCCACTGCCCCGCCCCGGTTTCCGTGGACAATCGGCGGATGCCCGCTGCTCTGTTGTACCAGGCCTGTGCGACCGCGGTGTTGGGTTTGTGCGAACCGGCCGGGCTGACCGCTTCGTTCTTGTAGTAGATCCGGGCCGGCGTCTGCAGCGCGGCTTCCAGACCCCGGGCACGGTGCAGCGGTGTGGGCCGCCAGCGGCGGTAGACCGCGCGAATCTCGTCCGGAATCGGAATCCAGCGCTCGGTGCTCATCTCCTGGGCCAGCAGATTCTCCGGAAAAATCGCGCCCAGCCGTTCCGGGCCGACGGGCCGTCCGTCCGGCCCCAGGGGCGGCGCCGCAGGGTTCGGCAGATCCGCCACCACGTTGTACCAGTGATCCGGGATCTCGCTTTCCGGCAACGGGATTTTCCACTCACTCATTTCGTTTCTCCGGTCTCGCTGCCCGCGACTGCCCCGCGCTGCACCAGGCGCTGAACCTCGGTTAACCGCTGCGGCGTGCCCACATCCACCCAGGTGCCGTCGTATCGCTCTGCGCTGACCCGGCCCGAATCCGCGGCCTTACGCAGCAGAGGCGCCAGTTCGAAGGCGGGTTGGGCGATACCGTCGAACAAGCCGGGGTGCAGCAGCGCAATGCCGGCGTAGGTGAGCAGCGGCGCGCCGCGGTTCAGCACCTTGCCGTTCGCCAGGGCGAAGTCCCCGCCGCGATGGTGGGCGGGGTTGGCGGTGAGCAGCAGATGGGCCAGATCAACCGGGCGCTCGCGCAGAGCAGCCAACGGGAAATCACACCAGACATCGGCGTTCACCAGCAGAAAAGGTGCCGTACCGAGCAGCGGCAGCGCCTTCTGGATGCCGCGCCCGGTGCCGAGCGGCTGCTCGGGCTCGGCGGAGTAATGGATGGTAACGCCGAGTGCGGCGCCGTCACCCAGCGCGGTTTCGATCCGTGCGCCGAGGTAGCCGGTATTGATCACCAGATCGACGAATCCGGCGGCCTGCAGCCGTTCGATCTGCCAGACGATCAGCGGCCTGCCCGCCACCGGCAGCAGCGGTTTGGGCGTGTTCGCGGTGAGTTCGCCCATGCGCTCGCCGCGACCGGCGGCAAGGATCATCGCCTTCATCAGCGATTCGCCGGCGACAGAGCTTGCAGCACGGCCGACAATCCCGGCACATCGTGTCGTGCGGCCGCCGTTTCCAGGTAACGGATGAACCGGGGTGCCTCGGCGAGGTAACGCGGCTTGCCGTCGCGGTAATTGAGACGGGCGAAGATCCCGAGCACCTTGAGATGACGCTGCATCCCCATCAGGTCGAAGGCTGCCAGAAAGGCATCACTATCAGCGGGCAGAGGGATCCCTGCCGCGGCCGCCTGCTGCCGGTAGCGGGCGATCCAGCGCTGTTCCTGGGCGTCGGACCAGGAGATGAAGGCATCCCGCAGCAGCGAGACCAGGTCGTAGGTGACCGGGCCGATGACCGCGTCCTGAAAATCGATGATGCCGGGCGGCGGCTCACTCACCAGCAGGTTGCGTGGCATATAGTCGCGATGGACGAACACCCGCGGTTGGGCGAGCGCCGCATCGATCAGCGCCTTGCAAAGCGCTTCCCATGCATCGGCCAGATCGCCCTTCAGTGAGAGTCCGAGGTGGCACCCCAGATACCAGTCCGGAAACAGATCCAGCTCGCGGCGCAGCAGGTCCGCGTCGTAAGGGGGGAGTGCTCCCGGGCGGCTGGCGGCCTGCCAGGTGACCAGCGCCTCGATGGCGGCCGCCATCAGGGTATCGGCGCTGGCGTCGCCCAGAACGTCCAGATAACTCTGCGTGCCGAGGTCCGACAACAGCAGGAAACCCTGGTCGAGATCCGCCGCGATGATGCGCGGCGCGTTGAGCCCTGCCGCCAGCAGCAGCTTGGCGACGGCGACAAACGGCGCGCAATCCTCCAGCGCCGGCGGGGCGTCCATCAGCACGAACCGCTGTTCCCCGGCGTGCACGCGAAAATAACGCCGGTTGCTCGCATCGCCGGGGATCGGTTCGATGCGGCATCGGTCCCGGGATACCCGCGCGCTCAACCAGGCCGCAGCCGCGTTGTCGCGCCGGTTCGGTTCGGTAGGGGGAGTCATGGCGCCATGTTAGCTTGCCGCCAGCGGGCTTCGGTCAGGTTCGGCACACCCCGAATTTCCCCGCCGGGTTGCTATTCTTAAACTCACGGGGACGCGGTCCGGCACCGGCCGCGCACAGATCACCTGCGGGATGGATTCCATCAGATGTTGATATTCGAGTTGTCACAGCCCGCCCGGGTCAATGGCACCCAGACCTTCGGCGACGACCCGGTGCCGCCGCCCGATATCCCGCCGGAGTTGCTGCGCGACGCACCCCCGGAGTTGCCGGAGGTTTCCGAACTGCAGGCGGTGCGTCACTACACCGGGTTGTCGCAGCGTAATTTCTCCATCGACACCAACTTCTATCCGCTCGGCTCCTGCACCATGAAGTACAACCCGCGCGCCGCCAACACCCTGGCGCTGCAACCGGGGTTCAAGAACCGCCACCCGCTGGCGCCGGCGCAAACGGGGCAGGGTTTCCTCGCCTGCATGTACGACCTGCAGAACATGCTCGCCACGGTCACCGGTATGGCAGCCTTCTCCCTGACGCCGCTCGCCGGGGCGCAGGGAGAGTTTGCCGGCATCGCCATGATCCGCGCCTACCACCGGGCACGCGGTGATACCGCGCGTACCGAGATTCTGGTGCCGGATGCCGCCCACGGCACCAACCCCGCCAGTGCCGTGATGTGCGGCTTCAAAGTGCGGGAGATCCCCACCGGCGCGCACGGCGATGTGGACCTGCAGGCGCTGCGCGAGGCGGTGGGACCGACCACCGCCGGGCTCATGCTCACCAACCCCTCCACCCTGGGGGTGTTCGAGCGGCGTATCCAGGAGATGCAGCAGGTGGTGCACGAAGCCGGCGGCCTGCTCTACTACGACGGCGCCAACCTCAACGCCATCCTCGGTCAGGTACGCCCCGGCGACATGGGGTTCGATGTCATCCACATCAACCTGCACAAAACCTTCGCCACCCCGCACGGTGGCGGTGGCCCCGGCGCCGGGCCGGTGGGTGCCAGTGCCCGGCTGGCGCCCTACCTGCCGGTGCCGGTGGTCGTCAGGGAGGAGACCGGCTACCGCTATGCCGATGCGGGCGACCGGCCCGAGACCATCGGCCGCCTGTCCGCCTTCGCCGGCAACGCCGGGGTGCTGCTGCGCGCCTACGTCTACATGCGCATGCTGGGTGGGGAGGGGATGCGCCGGGTGGCGGAATTCGCCACCCTCAACGCCAACTACCTGATGGCGCGGCTCAGGGACGCCGGCTTCGAGATCGCCTTTCCCGGCAGGCGCGCCACCCATGAGTTCATCGTCACCCTGAAGCGGGAGCAGAAGGAACTGGGCATCACCGCCATGGATTTCGCCAAGCGGCTGCTGGACTACGGCATGCATGCCCCCACCACCTACTTCCCGCTGCTGGTGCCGGAGTGTCTGTTGATCGAGCCGACCGAGACTGAGACGCAGCAGACCCTGGATGCGTTCGCCGACGCCATGGTGCAGATATTGACCGAGGCGCGTGAGACTCCGGAGCTGCTGCGCGAGGCGCCGCACACCACACCCGTCTCCCGGCCGGATGAGGTGCGGGCGGCGCGCCAGCTCGACCTCGCCTGGACGCCCGACCGGCAGTAACCGTGACGGCCGATACAGTGCCCGACGCCCCCTTCGCTGGAGTCGTCGGGTTTCACCCATCCCTATAACGACGGACCTACATCCCTATGGCAGCGCTGATCTGCGGCTCCTACGCCTACGACACCATCATGGTGTTCCAGGACCACTTCAAGAACCACATCCTGCCGGATCAGGTGCACATCCTGAACGTCGCCTTCGTGGTGCCGGAAATGCGCCGGGAGTTCGGCGGCTGTTCCGGCAACATTGCCTACAACCTCAAGCTGCTGGGTGGTGATCCGCGCCCCATGGCCACCGTCGGCGAGGACTTCGCCCCCTATCGGGAGTGGCTCAGGCAGTGCGGCAT
>JAYZWP010000114.1:0-6789 GCA_036142245.1 Pseudomonadota bacterium
TGAAAACGAGATGAATGAAGAGACCATCAAGCTGCGTTTGGAAGTGGAGGAGTTGCAGCACGCTTACGTGCAAACCATCGACGATGATGATCTGGAGGCTTGGCCGGATTTCTTCATTGACGATTGCGTCTACAAGATCATTCCTCGCGAAAACACCGACCTTGGCCTGCCGGTTGCGGTGATTTACTGCGACAGTAAGGGCATGTTGCGGGATCGCATTGTCGCGCTGCGTAAAGCAAATATTTACGCGCCGCACTTTTATCGTCACTTGGTGAGCAACATCAGGATTTTGGGCGAGCAGGACGGTATCATCCGGGCGCAGTCGAACTATCTGGTGTTACAAACGCTTCTGGATGGAGACACCAAGGTTTATAACGCCGGGAAGTACGTCGACGAAATCGTCCGGGTGGATGGTGAGTTGAAGTTCAAACAGAAGCTCTGCATATTCGATACTTATCGGATTCAGACCTTGATGGTGACGCCCATCTAGCCGACACAGGCTGCCTGGGACACAAGACACAGTTACGTGCTTCGTTTTGCGCGAAGGAAGAATTGAGGAGAGTGCGGTGAGCAGTGAACTGAGAGAACGGGTGGAAAACCTGTTGTACGAAGAGGGGAACGCAATCGACGAGCAGCGGTGGGAGGATTGGCTCGCGCTGTTCGAGGAGGACTGCGAGTACTGGATGCCGGCCTGGGACTCCGAGCACGAGATGACCAAGGACCCGACCTCGGAGATTTCCCTGATCTATTACAGCGATCGGTCCGGTCTGGAGGATCGTGTCTGGCGTATCGAATCAGGTATGTCGTCCGCTTCCACACCCTTGCCGCGCACGGCGCACATGGTATCCAACATCATCATCAGCGACTCGGCACCGGGTGGCGTCGGCGTGAAGGCGAGCTTTCTGGTCAACTCGTACCGTAATGAGGAGACAGACACCTTCTACGGCCGCTATGAGTACCAGCTGAAGGATGCCGGAGGCAAGCTCAGCATCGCGAAGAAGAAAATCATCCTTCTGAACGACGTCATTCCGTCAGTGGTCGACGTTTACAGCATCTGAGTTTTTATTCGGTCCCGTACGCGAACGTACGGGACTCCTGTCGCCGGGCTCGCCAAGCGGTGTGTCCGGCGTTTTGTTTTTGAGGCCCGTGCTTCCCGGACGCGTGAGCCACTGGAGCGGTCAGGCTTTGATCAAAGGATTGTTTGGTAAGGCCCGCGAGCCCGGGACTGTCACCGTTGAACCGTTGGGCAGGGAAGTCGCCGTTGCGAAATCGCAAAGCATTCTGCAGGCCGCTCTGGATCAGGGCATTGAATTCCCGCACAGTTGCAAGGTGGGCACCTGTACTCAGTGTCGCTGCCTGTTGCTGGATGGCGAAATCAAGCAGATCAGGGACTTCTCGTACGTCCTGAGTGCCGAGGAGATTCGGGAAGGATACATTCTGGCCTGTCAGTCCCGAGTCAAGCCGGGCACGCGAGTCAGATTGCGGGTGCAGGCGGACGTCGGAGCACCGCGACATCAACGATTAACGACGGACGGAACCATCGTCGGACAACGCCTGCTCACCCACGACATTGTCGAGTTGCGGGTGCAGGTCGCGCAGGCGCTGGAATACACGGCCGGGCAGTACGCGAGTCTTGCCCGGGATGAGACGTCGCGTCCCCGTGACTATTCGTTCGCCAACCCTCCCGCGCCGCAGGGGCGGACCGATCTGACGTTTTATATCCGCAAGGTGCCCGGTGGCGAGTTCACCGAGTGGCTGTTTTCGACGGACCGCAGCGGTGAAACGCTGACCGTGACCGGGCCGGCCGGCGACTTCTGGTTACGCCAAGGCACAGCACCGTTACTGCTGGTTGCCGGCGGGAGTGGTCTCGCTCCGATACTCGCTTTGCTGAAGGATGCCTCGGCGAGAAAGGTCGCCCGTGATGCCGTGTTGCTGTTTGGTGCCCGTCAGCAGCGAGACCTTTACTGTCTCGACGATATTGAAACCATGGTGGATCAATGGCCGGCGGATTTCCGGTTTATTCCGGTACTTTCCGAAGAACCCGCGAGTTCGGGATGGGCAGGCGCCAGAGGGTTGGTTACGGAGCAGATCGGATCGCAGATGCTCGGCAGTCTCGCAAAGTACCACGCCTATCTGTGCGGGCCGCCGGCGATGATCGATGCCGCCATGGTCCTGCTTGTGGGCGGTGGGATTCCGGTCAGCCATATTCACTACGACAAGTTCCTCGACGCCAGCAATCTGCCGGACGCCTCGGTGCAATCGGGTGGCGGTTGACGCCTGCGGTCTGAGTTTTCGGCGGCCGCCTAAACACCCGTTAGGCTAAGATAGCGGTCGCTTTGTCGGGGCTTCCGGATCGTCCAGGTAGGGGTGGTTCAGGCTTGGGCCGAGCGGATGCCTGACGAACAACCGATCACCGTGACAGGGAGGGGCTTGACAATGGATATCAGGGCAGCTGTGGTTCGGCAGAAAGGTGGACCTTTTTCAGTCGAAAACGCCACTCTGGCTGATCCGGGACCGGATCAGATCCTGGTGAAGATAGTCGCCGCCGGTATGTGTCATACCGACCTGACTATCCGCGATCAGAATCTCGAAACGCCACTGCCCTTCGTTCTGGGGCACGAAGGGGCGGGGGTAGTCGAGAAAGTAGGGGCGAACGTACGCAAGGTGGCCCCCGGGGACCACGTCGTTCTGACCTTCTTTAGCTGCGGAAGCTGCGCCAACTGTCTGGCACACAAGCCCTTGTGTTGCCTGAACGCCTTCCCGTTGAATTTCGGTGGTCGGGCAGCAGATGGTGGCTGCTCCATCCATGACCAGTCTGGCAAGGAAGTGGGGTGCAGTTTCTTCGGTCAGTCGTCGTTTGCCACCTACGCCTTGTCCTACGAACGCAACACCATCCCGGTACCAAAGGACGTGCCGCTCGAGATCCTCGGACCGCTGGGGTGCGGAGTGCAGACCGGAGCCGGTTCGGTGCTCAATGCACTGGACCCACCCGCAGGCTCTTCCATCGCCATTTTCGGTGCCGGGGCAGTGGGCCTGAGTGCGGTCATGGGGGCCGTCGTGGCGGGCTGCACGCAGATCATCAGCATCGATATCAAGCAGAATCGTCTGGATCTGGCCAGGGAACTCGGGGCGACACACGTCATTGATGCCAGCACCGGGAATCCCGTCGAAGAGGTAATGAAGCTGACCGGCGGCCTCGGTGTGCCGTACATGCTGGAGACGACCGGCAACGCCCAGGTGCTGGCCGGGGCCGTCTACGCAATTTCGATGGGAGGCGTCGGCGGAATCGTTGGCGCTCCGGCGATGGGTGAGACGGTCAACATCGATATCAATTTCATGTTGTTCAACCGCACCCTGCGGGGCATCATCGAAGGGGACTCGAACTCCGACGTCTTCATCCCGCGGCTGATTGAACTGTACAAACAGGGGCGATTTCCCTTCGACAAACTGATCAAGTTTTACAGTCTCGACGAGATCAATCAGGCAGCGGAGGACTCCGAGGGCGGCGCTACCCTCAAACCCGTATTGAAGCTGGTGTGAGTTAAAGGGTTCGAACAGGTGCCACTCGAGCCCGAACGTCGAACGTGACGAAGTTCGCAGCCGCCTTGTCCGGGAGAGGTAGGAAGCTTTAGTAAGAAACTGTTATATTTGTCCTTATCGTGCGTATATTGGGTGTTAGCGTCGCGGGTAAGCCCAGTGGTTTCGGGGGTTAAACCGTTTTGCGGCATGTAACACTCCCTTTATTTGCGGTTGGCACTATGCCTGCCGTTAAGACCCGATCCAATGCTGCGGCCTTGGGTTGAGCACCATTTGGTATTGAATGGTCATATCAAGAGGGCTTGCGAGGTAGGCGCTGCTGCTCGGCCAAGTAGGCCGAGGGTATTGCTACCGTAGCGGGTGGCCGGTCCGCATTGAGCGGATTGGCGACGACACAATATAAAGGGATGATGCACCATGAACGCACTGCATGATGTTGCGCTTGCCGTGAGCGACGCGCCGGCACCAACGCGTCCACAGACGACCCCTGAAACTGCCCCTTACCTGTTAGGCGATCTGCTCGCCGACTACCTTACCCGACTCGGGATTGAAGTCGCATTCGGTATTCCGGGTGGCAGCATCGAGCCGGTGTTGGATGCCCTGGCCCGCAGCGATCGGCGCGGTGGCATCCGTCCGGTAATCGCCCGCCATGAGACCGGCGCCGCCTTTATGGCAGATGGCTATGCGCGCGAAACCGGCAAGCTGGGAGTCTGTTTCGCAACCGCGGGGCCTGGCGCCACCAATATGATCACCGGGGTGGCAACGGCCTTCGAAAACGACATACCGCTGCTGGTGCTGACGGCACAAACCAATCTCGAGACCATGGGCCGCAAAGCGGCACAGGAATCTTCCTGCACTTCGGTCAACACCGTCGGGATGTTCGAGTTCTGCACCGCCTATAACAGCCTCGTTTCCCATCCGGAGCAGTTTGAGCCGAAGCTCATCAGTGCGATTCTCGCGGCGCTGCGGGAACGTAAACCCACCCATCTTTCATTGCCGCGGGATGTGGCAAAAAAAGTCTCGCCTCAGCGTGGGCCGAGTGTTGATTTGCTTCAGCTGCTTCGAAGCCAACACGGAACCGATCCTGACGCTGTCGATCGGCTGACCAAGGCGCTTCGGGGTTCGACAAGACCGGTTTTTCTGCTTGGCGACGGTTGTGACGGCTACATTGAGGATATTCTCCCGGTAATCCAATTCCTGCGGGCGGAGATCATCGCTTCCGCCCATTCACCAGGATTGCTTGATGCCAGAACGCCGAATTATCGAGGGGTCTTCGGGTTTGGTGGGCACCATACCGCAACGCAGTTGCTGCGTGAGCCGGACGTTGACTCAATCGTGGCAATCGGGTGTTTATTCGATGAGTTTTCTACTTCGAATTGGAACAGTGAGCTTTTGCTTAACGAAAAGATGATTCAGGTCGACAGCCGCGCCGCCAACTTTGCGACGGCCCCCAGAGCGCGCTTGCACATTCTGGGTGATGTCGGCGAGATATTCCGGGGTGTGCGAGCCAGACTCGGGGCGGTAGCACCAGTTGCCGAAAAGCACCCCGCAGCTTCTGCTGCGGCCAGTTCGGACAGTGGTCTGGAAGGGTTGCTCGATGACGCCACGCATTGGCGGTCCGACTCGGTACCGGTCAAGCCGCAGCGGGTCATGCACGACCTGGGTGAGTTGTTCCCGCCCGGCACCAAATTTTTCTCGGATTCGGGAAACTCCCTGACCTGGAGCGTCCACTACCTGTTTCCGCAGTTCAGAAAACGTGTGTCATCTGGGGGGCAGGAGTCTCAGGCACATTGGAGCAAACCGGGGACGGCGCAATTGATTCCCATCATGAAATTCGCGCCAACAGGGTGGGCGATCGGTGCCACGGTAGGGGCCGCTCTGGCAAACCGGGACGATGCGATGGTTTGCATTACCGGTGATGGCAGCTTCTTGATGAACGGTCAGGAGCTTACGGTTGCGAAAGAACAGGGTCTCAACACCGTGTTCGTGATCCTGAACGATTCGGCGTTGGGTATGGTGAGACATGGGCAGCGTCTTGGCGGTGCCGAGCAGGTGGGCGCTAACATACCCTTTGTCGATTTCGCCGCCCTCGCGCGGGCGATGGGAGTCGAGGCGTTCACAATTACCCGACCGGAAGAACTTGCGCAATTGAACATCGACGCGATGTGTCGCAAGGGTGGACCGACTCTGATAGACATTCGCATTGACCGGGACGAAGTGCCTCCGATCAGTTTGCGCGTGGCGGCTCTGCACGCCAAACGCGCATGAGCGATGAACTAGAAAAAATCCACACCCGAATCTGGGAAGAAGAGGCGGAGCCTGACAACCCGTTCGCCGCCGCCGCCGTCTTTTGTCATGGCTACGATGTCTACGGCGAGGTTCTGGCCAAGGCAAGCTGGACGGAATTTCTCTACCTGCTCTTTCGCGGCGAGCGTCCCGAGCCTTGGCAGGCGCAGCTTCTGGAACGTCTCGCGATCGCGCTCGCTAACCCCGGACCCAGAGACCATAGTGTGCGTGCGGCAATGAACGCCGGTGTCGGCCGTTCCACGTCGGCATCGACACTGATGGCGGCGCTCGCAGTTGGGGCCGGCAATCTCGGCGGTGCGCGGGAAGTCTATGTCGCGCTTACCTATTGGGAAGTGTGCGGGCTGGATATCGACCAGTGGAGCGAGTATTTGCAGGATCCTCCGCAAGAGGAACGCGCCGATATCTGGACACCGATGGAGCATCCGCCCGGCTTCGATCCACACGGCGTTTCTTGCGCGACACCGGTTCGTGCCGTGCTGTCGGCGCTGGCTGGACTGGCGCCTGAAGGCGGGGCGTTGCGCTGGTTGGACAACAACCGGGAGCGGCTGGAATCTTCTGCCAAGTTACCCTTGGCGATGTCCGGTGTTGCCGCTGCCGCATTGGCGCAACTCGGCTTCAACGCAGATCAGGCGGAGATGCTCTACCTGATACTACGGCTACCCGGTGCTGCGGTACATGGTCTGGAACAGCGCGAGTATGGCTGGCGCCGGTATCCCTTCTTTCACAACGGTTTGGTTGTTCCGGGTCCAGAAGAATCGTCACGGGAGCGTACTGTGCATGGCAGCTGACGGGAGTCGCCGACACCCATCGACGCTGTTCGCAGCAGAGGATCACTGGGTATCCCATGTCGGTGGCATGTCGTTCGTGTCGGGTGTCGTCCGTTACCGGGACAAGTCCCTTCATGACGATCTCCTGAAAACCCGCTGGATGGCGCTGCTCGCCTAC
>JAYZWP010000115.1:0-2844 GCA_036142245.1 Pseudomonadota bacterium
TCTATGTCCTCATCCGGGTCGGGAGCGTCATAGGCGCCGGGTTCACCATCTTTTTCGTTGTGTTTACGGCCGTGCTGGGAGCGTTCCTGGTGCGGTTGGAAGGGTTGACCACGCTGCGGCGGGCACAGTTCATGTTGCAGCGCGGCGAAATACCCGCGGTGGAACTCGTGGAGGGGTTGGTACTGCTGGTCAGCGGGGCACTGTTACTCACGCCGGGCTTTCTCACCGACACCATCGGATTTCTCTGTCTGGTGCCGCCGTTGCGACGGATCGTCATCCGCAAAGTGTTGTATGACCGGCTGGTAGTCCGGGTATCCAAAGCGCCGCACGCGGGCGCGGGCCCATGGAGCGCTTCGGATACGGGAGCAGGTGATGCGAGCGGAAGAGGGGGACCCAGAACCATTGAGGGCGATTACGAACGGCTCGATAAGTAGAAAATTACTTTCAAGTAATTTATTGATAAATTCTCTATCAAGCTGTTTTAAAAGGAAAAAGATATATTTTCTAATAAATTACCTTAACAACCTGTTGGCCAAATCGACCGCCGCTGCCATCCGTTCCATATCGGTGTAGAAATGTGGTGAGAACCGAACGCCCCCGAGGCGTTGGGCACAAATAACTCGTTCGGCCATGAGCTGGCGATGCATCTCCTTGCCGTTCAGGCTGTGGTGTCGAAAGGTGACGATACCGGACCGCCTTTCCATGGACGACACGCTGACCAGTTCAAGATGCTCTGCCGCCTGGACGATTTCCATCAAAACAGCGGTTCGGGCGGCGATTTCCCGCCACACGGCACCGATTCCTATCTCCAGTAATAAGCCAAGGCTCGCATTCAGAGCATGTACACCCAGCGTGTTGGGGCTGCCGCACTCGAACCGGCGTGCATCCTGCGCTACATCCCAGCCGGGAGCGTCAAAATCTCCCCGTTGCTGAGTCATATGCCAGCCGTACTCGTATAGTCGGAGTCGATCGCGCCAGGCTGGGGAGCAATAGAACAGCGCGACGCCCTCCGGTCCGAGCATCCACTTGTGGCCATCGGCCACGACGAAATCCGCACCGACCTCGTCAAGATCGAATGGAATCGCCCCTAGGCTCTGGATGGCATCCACAAAGAATGCGATGTTTCGCTCGCTGCAGGCTTCACCCAGCCGTTTCAGGTTCATCCGAAAACCGTCGGCGTATTGCACCGAACTAACCGCTAACAGCTTCGTTCTTTCGTCACAAGCGGCAATCATCGCGCCTTCAGGATCAGTTTCATTCGCCAGATCGACGTACCGGCAGGAGACATCAAGTCTTGCAAGGGACTCCCAAGGGATGCGGTTGGATGGGAACTCCTGCCGGCATAACACCAAGTTGTCACCGGGTCGCCAGGGAAAACCCCACGCCACCACCGAAATGGCCTCGGAGGTGTTCTTCAGCAACGCGATATCGTCGCTGCTGTTCGCGTTGATGAGACACCGCAACTTCTCTCGTAGCGACTGCTCCGTGGCCATCCAACCAGAATAGTCCGTGGCGCCTTCGGACAGATTCTGGTCGGCGAACGCGACTATGGCGTCTCTGGTCACCTTTGGCCAGGGTGCAACTGCCGCGTGGTTGAGATAGGTGACGCGGTCGTGTGGAAATTGGATGGTGAGGTCCATACGGTGATCTTTCCGGGACTGAGTGTGGAGGGCCAGGGGCAGGCGTGCCATCGACCTTACCGTAACACTCTTGTTCCTGAGAAACGTGGCGTTGATGGTACTTTGCTATGTCGCATAATGAATATTATGTTAAATAATCTCAGGAGCGCACAGCCAATGAATAAGCCTGCATGGCATTTGATGGTCACCATCCGAGGCGTGCTGGCCGCTTATCGAGTCAGCGATTAGTCCACAAACAGCTCACCGACAACGACGAGGCCTTTACTGACCGGCTGCAGGGAAACAGCAAACAGCGCCAGCCCAGCGGCGCGCACCTGTTCGACCGGCTCTGCGCCGAGGTCGGCATCGAGCATCGGCACTTACCGGTGCGCCGACCGCAACCAACGGCATGGTCGAGCCCTTCAACGGCCGTATCAGCGAGGTCCTGGCCACCCCCACCGGTTCGTCGACTCCCGGGCCGAGCTGGAGACGACGCTCCAGCGCTACTGCCACCTGTAGAAGGCCTTGGATCATCGAACGCCAATCCACCCGCTCAAGGACTGGCAGCAAAACCACCCTGAGCTATTCGCCAAACAAGTGCGCAAGCATCCCGGACCTGACACCTGCTCATTCGGCCACCGTGTCGGGTCAACGACCCTTCGGCCCTAAGAAAGCCCACAAGATCAGACCCAGCACAGGCAGCAGCAACAGCACCACGACCCACAGCACTTTAGTTCCGGTCGAAGCCGAACTCGACAGTGTAGAAATTATCGCCCAAACGTCGAGAACGAGAACAATCAATCCGAATAGTCCGACTTCAATTCCCACGCTGATTTATCTCCATATTAAGTTGGAGGGAAATCCCCATCTTTTTTTAGAGAGAAATTGATATTTCACTCCACATTTTTCCAAATGAGCTACATATTCTCTTTTGCCCCCTCAGCAGCATTTTCGATAGCGTCTCCGGTTGCCTCGACATCCTGACCGATACCCCGCGCGGTGTTACATCCGACAATCACCGCGGTGGATGAAACGAACAAAACCGTTAAAAAAAGCGTCTTTAACTCATCCAATTTCAAATCACTCCAACTATCTAGACTCATTTAAGATAACTCCGGACAGAAGTCAAACCGGTGGCCGGCCACGCAACGCGCCGACAATTGCGCTAAGAACCAGCAATACAAGGAAAATAAAGAACAGAATCTGCGCGATTTCTGCGGCCACG
>JAYZWP010000116.1:0-5765 GCA_036142245.1 Pseudomonadota bacterium
TCGATCGGATCCTCGATGGTAAGGATGTGGCCGTATTCGGTGCGGTTCTTGTGGTCGACCATGGCAGCCAGGGTCGTTGATTTGCCTGACCCGGTGGGGCCGGTGACCAGCACCACCCCCCGCGGAAGATCAGCGATCTCCTGAAAAATCTTCGGCGCGTCGAGATCCTCTAGCGTCAGGATCTTGGAAGGAATGGTTCGGAACACGGCACCCGCGCCCCGGTTATGGTTGAACGCATTCACCCGAAAGCGCGCGAGATTGGGGACCTCAAAAGAGAAATCCGTCTCGAGGAATTCCTCATAATCCTTGCGCTGCTTGTCGTTCATGATGTCGTACACCATGTCGTGGACCTGCGAGTGGTCCATTTCCGGGACGTTGATACGCTTCACGTCGCCATCGACACGGATCATCGGTGGCAGACCCGCGGAAAGGTGCAGGTCCGAAGCCCCCGATTTGACGGAGAATTGCAGCAGTTCGGTGATATCCATAACGCTCCTGGTGGCTCCATTGGTTGGAATACCGGATCTTGAGGGTGGCTGGCCGGATGGGCCGGCGCCGGTTGAGCCCTCGCTATAATCGGCGCCACACTGGGAAGATTTAACCGCGCAACCGAAGCGCACACAACACCGTTGAGCTTGCGTACAAGGTAGCGTGCGGTATTGGTGCTTTAGCACCGACGAAGAAAATTGCTCCGCGGGTGACACCCCCCTGGCGGTATCGACGCGGGTGCGACCCGCCGCAGTAACAGGGTGGCGGCCGCCGCCGGGCCAACAGCTTCGGCGAAAGCTATGACCGCGGCACGCTTTGCCCAAGCCTGCCCTGCAGCCGGTGCGCAATTGGAATGGAGCGTCATCGAAGGAATGCTGAAGCAACAGGACGACGGCTTGCACAACCCACCGGCAGCAGGTCCAGAGCGACGACCTCGAAGGTCTGGCGTGCTGGCGGAACGATTGTTTCCTTGAGGCGCCAAACGCCAACCTGCACGCAACGCCAGGCAGGGTGTGTACAAGCCCTGCCCCTGAACAGTACGTTGCAAGGCTTGGTCGAGGCAGGGTTCGAACAGGAGGATACCCTGCGCCGGGATGATGGATGATATCGGGGCAGTGGCCGCGCAGAGCGTCACCATGGTGCGCGCGATGGGCGCGCGGGCGCTAACAAGGATCGCGCACCAGCACACGATAGGGAGTCTCCAGCTTGAACATCGGTTTTATAGGCGGAGGAAATATGGCGGCCGCCCTGATCGGCGGACTGACCGGCGGCGACGGACGATACCGAATTGTCGTGCACGAACCGGATGCTGCCCGTGCGGCGGCGCTCGCCGAGCGGTTCGCGGTCCGTTTGGCGCCCGACAACGCCGCCGTGGTGGCAGGTAGCGACGTGGTGGTTCTGGCGGTGAAACCACAGGTAGCGCGGGACGTCACGGTCGCAATCGCACCAGCATTCGCGGCGCGGCAGCCGCTACTGATTTCAATCGCGGCGGGAATTCGTGCCGCCTCGCTGGCGGAATGGCTGGGCGGTGATGCCGCGGTGGCGCGCGCCATGCCCAATACGCCGGCGCTGGTGGGTAAAGGAATCAGCGCACTGTATGCCACCCCGCAAGTTCAGGACAGTCAGCGCGACGCGGCAGAGCGTGTTCTCGGCGGCGTCGGCGAGGTGCTTTGGGTGGCTTCGGACGAGGAAATCGATATGGTAACAGCGGTGTCCGGCAGCGGACCGGCCTATTTTTTCCTCGTCATGGAGGCGATGACCAATGCCGGCAAGCAGCTCGGCCTGCCCGAAGCGACAGCGAGGCGGCTGGCTGTGGCGACCGCTGTAGGTGCCGGCGCACTGGCGCAGCAGAGCGACGATGCCCCCCGGCAACTGCGTGAAGCGGTCACCTCCCCGGGCGGTACGACCCAGCGCGCACTGCAAGTGCTGCAGGACGGCGGGTTGGTCGGACTGTTCGAGGCTGCGATCTCGGCTGCCTGCCGGCGTGCCGCCGAGATGGCTGACGAGTTCGGCACACCCGCCTCGGGCGACTGATTCAGGAGACTGACGGTGAACAGCTACGGTACCGAGGCGCTCGCATTTCTGGTCCAGATCGGTTTCGGACTCTTTCTGCTTGCATTTCTGCTGCGATTGCTGCTGCAGTTGCTCGGCGCGGATTTCTACAATCCCCTGTCGCAACTGCTGGTACGCATGACACATCCGGTATTACGACCGATTCGCCGCCTGCTACCGGCCGTGGGTCGAGTCGATACCGCCTCGGTGATTGTGTTGCTGATACTGCAAAGCCTGGAAATTCTCATCCTGGCGGCACTGCGTGGCGCCGTACCAAACGTCCCTGGACTGCTGGTATTGGCGATCGGGCAGTTGCTCGCCCTCACCATCACCATCTATTACGTGCTGTTGCTGATCCGCGTGGTGCTGAGCTTCATGCCCGCCAGCGGTGTCGGCAATCCCGTGATCGACATCGTTTACGAATTGACGCGACCTGTGCTGTTACCGCTCCAGCGAGTGATCCCGCCCACCGGGATGTTCGACTGGTCGGTACTGGCCGCTTTCGTGTTGCTGGGCTTGGCACGCATCCTGATCGTCGCGCCCCTTCTGGACGTCGGCCGGGCCCTGGCGTGAGGATGCCCCGCAGGTACCAAGCCAACGTCACGAACGGCTGGATCAACATTCCGGCCCTTATGAACGCGACGAAACGCTCGCGAAGAAACCCAGCGCGACAATTACGCCGCCAACGGTGTCAGCAATGACAGCGACGCAACCCTGAAACCACCGAGAGATCCGCGTGCGCAGACACAGAGCCACGACCATTCACCGGTAACCTGCTGCACGACACTGGCAACGGTCGCTAACCTCGCGACGACACCGATCATGAATTGATGCGTCATCGACGGATTGTTAACGAAGCTCCGAACCTTTCTATATTCCCTTGAGAAATCAGGCCTTGAGAAATCAACCCTTTAGAAATCAGCCCTTGAGAAATCAACATGTTCAGCCCATGAAGTCTGGAGAAAACACGATGCCGTCATTCTCCGGCACGGCATGCACGGGGATCGACTGGACGTCCATCGACGATGTGCTGCTCGACATGGATGGCACCTTGCTCGATCTGCGTTACGACAACGATTTCTGGTTGGAATATCTACCGCAACAGTACGCTCGTCGACTCGGTAGCACCCCCGAAGAGGCGGTGGCGATCATCCAACGAATGGTGCATAGCACCACCCACACGATCCAGTTTTACTGCCTGGATCACTGGAGCGAGCGGCTCGGGCTCGATGTTGCCGCCCTGAACGAAGAGTTGGCTCATCTGATTACGATGCGACCAGGCGTGCCGTCGTTTCTTGAGGCACTGCAGGCTGCTGGCAAACGGCGAATTCTGGTGACCAACTCCCATCCCCGGGGACTGGCGTTCAAGCTCGCCCGCACGGGACTCGACCGGTACCTGGACAGGATCATCAGTGCTCACGAAACCGGCCTGCCGAAAGAGGATCCCGGATTCTGGGCGAAACTGCGTCAGCGAATCCCCTTCGCACCGCAACGCTGCCTGATGATTGACGACAACCCCGACGTATTGGCCGCTGCCCGGGGGTATGGCATCGGAATGACCCTCGCCATCAGCACGCCGGATTCACGACGGCCCAAAGTACCTCACCGGGGATTCGAGCAGATCGAACATTTCGGGCAATTGTTGCCCGTAGTGCCTGCGTCATAGGGAAGCGTTGAGCCATTCAGAGCATCCTGTGGAGCAGAAATCCCGGCATGAATGATGGCCGGAAGTCGTTGTTTCTTGGAGCACAGCGCGGGCATGCACCGAGCCGCGGCGATCTGAAAAACACCATGCAGCGCGCTTTTCGAGAGTTTCCTTAGGACGCCTCCGACGGTAACAACCCCTCCTCGCGTTAAACACAACATGTAGTGTGGGAAATTGCACGCGCGACCAACCGAAAAGCTGCCCAGAGAATCCTTGATCGGCCCGGATTATAATATCTATCTATATGTTTTCAAAAAGAAAAAATATTAATGCATCCCCATATTGACATCCCGAAGCCAGCCCCATAGGGTAACGCGGCTTAACACAACATGTTGTGGTTTGATCGACTCGGGCACCGTGCGGCGTCAAGACTGTTTATGCATGGTTCTCAAACCACTTAATCGGCATTTTGGGGGCAAACGATGGGAGAAGTGGCACCGCTGCGCAGCAAGGGTTCTTCGATCTCGGCGATCGAGTTGCAACCGGCTTCGAAAGATATCTGGGACTCCAAATATCGCCTGAAAAACAAGCAGGGAGATCCCATCGATGCCGACATGACGGCGACGTTTTCGCGCGTCGCAGCCGCGCTGGCGGAAGTGGAGCCCACCGCGGACAAACGTCAACACTGGTATGAGCAATTCGTCTGGGCTCTGCAGCGGGGTGCTTTGCCGGCGGGGCGCATACTTTCCAACGCTGGCGCGCTGGAGCACAAACCGGCCACCTCAACGATCAACTGCACCGTCTCGGGTCAGATTGAAGATTCCATGGCGGGCATCCTGCAACGTGTTCAGGAGGCTGGCATGACTCTGAAAGCAGGATGCGGTATCGGCTACGAGTTTTCCACCCTGCGGCCCAAGGGAGCCTACGTCGCGGGAGCCGGCGCAAACACTTCCGGCCCCCTGTCATTCATGGACATCTACGATCGGATGTGCTTCACCATTTCATCCGCGGGGGGCCGCCGCGGAGCTCAGATGGCCACTTTCGACATCAGCCACCCGGATGTCCTGGATTTCATCCGCGCCAAGCGCGAGGACGGCCGACTGCGTCAATTCAATCTCTCCTGCCTGATCACCCGGGACTTCATGGAGGCGGTACGCGATGACCGGTCGTGGGAACTGAAGTTTGACGGCAAAACCCACAAGACATTGCCAGCCCGCCGGCTGTGGGACCTGATCATGTCGTCCACCTACGACTACGCGGAACCGGGGTTCATCCTCATCGACCGAGTTAACGAGATGAACAACAACTGGTTCTGCGAAAACATCCGCGCCACCAACCCCTGCGGAGAGCAGCCGCTGCCGCCCTATGGCGCCTGCCTGCTCGGTTCCATCAACTTAACCAAGTTTGTTCTGGAACCTTTCCGGGCACAGGCCCGGTTCGACTGGGAAACCTACCGGCAGGTCGTCGCGATATTCACCCGCATGCTCGACAACGTGGTGGAAATCAACGGTCTGCCGTTGGCACAGCAGCGCGCCGAGATAGAGCGCAAGCGCCGCCATGGCATGGGGTTCCTGGGACTGGGTTCGACTCTCACCATGCTGGGAATGAAGTATGGCGAACAGGATTCGCTGGAGTTCACGGAGCGCGTCGCCCGGGAGATGGCAGAGGTCGGCTGGGAAATCGGCGTCGAGTTGGCGCAGGAGAAAGGACCCGCTCCCATCATGGACGAACTGTTCAGCGTCACGGATGAAATGCTGGCACTGCGGCCAGAAATGGAAAAAGACGGTTACCGGACAGGCGACGAAGTCCCTGGCAAGGTGCTGCTGGCGCGGTACAGTCGCTACATGCAGCAGTTCGGCAGCGATTTGACGGAACGTATCGCTGAAACCGGTGCACGGTTTACTCACCACACGTCGATCGCGCCTACCGGCACCATCTCGCTGAGTCTGGGTAACAACGCCAGTAACGGGATCGAACCGACGTTTGCCCACCATTATTACCGCAACGTCATAAAGGAAGGACGCAAGACCAAGGAAAAGGTCGATGTGTTCTCGTTCGAGCTACTGGCTTACCGCGCCCT